>NZ_JAQMUA010000134.1:0-12584 GCF_028330895.1 Kamptonema animale CS-326
CTTCCTTCTTCCTTCTTCCTTCTTCCTTCTTCCTATGACCAATCTGAGCAATGTTAAAGCAGCTCAGTTGTCCGTCAATTATGAGGTTTGGCGTGACCGTTTTCTGAGAAACCGCCTGCGTCCCGCCTTGTGGATTGCAGTCTTTTTTGCTTTAACAATTACGGTTTATCTTTGGGGAGAATCTATATTCGATCCTAAAGAATTTAAAGCTGCAAATCTCTATATTGGTATTGCTGTTGAATTAGGATTGCTTACCTGTTTAACATTGCACCAAACTGAACTAGGAAGGCGCTATCCTAGTTTATTATTTTTAGGTTTTTCTTGGTCGCTAACTATCATTGTACAGGTAGGAGCGGCCTTAATTGGTCAAGCAGAACCTCAGACTTTAATGTGGTGTTTGGCATTTTTAACTCAGGCGACATTAATGCCCGTGCGATGGCCCCTTCATGTAGTTTCACAGTTAGGCGTAGTTGCTTGTTATATAGGAGTAAATTGGGCGCTTAATCTCACCATCGCGAAGATGACAGCTTTCCATTTTGCAGGATTTTATTTATACTTATTTTGGTTTTGTTTTATCTGCGATCTGTCGGTATATTTGTACGAGCGCTTACAGCGAGATGAGTTTGAAACTAGGCGGTCTTTGGCCGTAACTTATGATAAGTTAGAAGCAGCAGAAGCGAAGTATCGCAGTATTTTTGAAAATGCCGGGGAGGGAATTTTTCAGAGCACTCCTGATGGGAGATATATTACAGCTAATCCGGCTTTAGCTAGAATTTATGGCTACGATTTATCGGAAGAAGTAACAGATATTTTTACTGATATAGAACATCAATTATATGTAGAACCAAATCGCCGCGCTGAGTTTATTAGACAGATTGAAGAACACGGAAGAGTATCGGATTTTGAGTCTCAAATCTACCGCAAAGATGGCAGCATTGTCTGGATTTCTGAAAACGCACGAACGGTGCGAGATGCTAATGGCAAGGTACTTTATTATGAAGGTTTAATTGAGGATATCACGCAGCGAAAGCAGGCGGAGGAAGCTTTGCGGGTGTTTATCCATGCTCTCTCTCACGACTTGCGAAACCCGGTTGCAGGAATGTTAATGGTGTTGAAAAATTGGGAGAAAAAGCCTGGGGATGGGATCGCAGTACCGCGATCTATTTTGTTGCGGATGATTCAAGGGAGCGAACAGCAATTAAAGTTAATAAATTCGCTGTTGGAAGTACAGGCTAGCGAGGTACGGGGTTTAGTTTTGCAATGCGAACCACTACATTTGAGAGGTTTAATTGAATCTGCGATCGCAGATTTAGAACCAATGCTAGTGCAACATCAAACGGCTGTAAAAAATCAAGTTTCAGCAGATTTACCATTAGTTAATGCTGACTCTACGCAGTTATGGCGGGTATTTTCAAATTTGATTGCTAATGCTTTAAAACACAATGTACCGGGACTTAATTTGACGATGACTGCGGCAATAATAGAGGTGGATAATCAGAGGAAAATTGCGGAGCGTTCAATTAAAATGATTCGCTGTACTGTGGAGGATGACGGCGTGGGAATACCTGCTGAACTATGCGAGCGCCTTTTCGATCTTTATGCTAGGGGTTCTCAAGTTCGGCATTCTCTTGGTTTGGGTTTGGGACTATATCTTTGTCGTCAAATTATTGCCGCTCACGGAGGGGAAATTGGAGTAATTAGTAGTCCGGGTGCGGGTGCTACTTTTTGGTTTACTTTGCCGATTGTTGATAGTTAGGTTAAACAAAATTGCACTTAGGCATCATATTTTAGTGGTTCGCCATTGAGAAAATTAATTAGTTTTTCCTGTGGACCGAATCCGGCCTCTTTTATTCCCATAAAACGTAAGAGATTATATGTGTTTAGCCTTTCTTGGTTGGTGGTTATCCTGTCGGCAATTAAACGCAGAATCACTTGCTGAGGTTCTGTTAACTGATCGATAGTTGTACCTTCTGAGATATTTTGACAGTCAAAAGCAAGTTCCAGCAATAAATCCCATTCGTATATTTGTTGTCCAGATTCCGCCAAAACCACTAAAACCCGCGCTAATTTACTATCGTCAAGCCTGCTGAAAAAATCAATAATCATCGAGTGATGTGCGGTTGCCATTGGGTTGTCGTAGTGTTCGCACAACCTAGTAAATAACTCTTCATTTTTGATTAAACTCAGGAGCAGATTAAAAGCATCGCCTGAGATATTTTCTCCAACTATATAAGCAAGGCTCACTCCGGCAGAAAGTTTGACAATATCGCTTTCATTTGAGTTAATAATCTCCTCACAAAAATCCGCATCTATAAGCGTAATTTTGCTGAGAAAGGCTAAACACAATGGAATTGTTGATTTCACTATTTCATCAGAATCGCAGGCAAAATGTTGAATCATTAAACTGCATATCCGCTCTGCGTCTGGCTTGCAACAAGACAGCGTATAAGCAGCGGCTATTCTGACTTTTGGTGAGTCGTGTTCTAGTAAATTAAGATAAAGATTAACTCCTTTATAAACCGCTTGGTAAGTTGCTTGTACCCATTGGAGCTCATTTTGCCACTTTCCCTCAAATTCAGAAGGATATGCCCGATCTACTTCTAATATCTCATACTCTAAACCAGGCTGAGTACCAAAAAATGTTGCTGCTGTTCCCAAGTGTGCCAAATCGAACAATATCATTTCTAATAAATCTGTTTCTGATTCGCGTGAGAGGCGTTCTTGCAAAAATGGGACTACAAAATAAGCAGGCCAGGTCAATGTTCCCTGATGCCAGCTTGCATACCATAATTCCATCTGAGCCTCGCTACGCACTTTTTTCTCATTCGCTGAGAGGTCTTTTAAAAGACTTACTAGCTTCTCGCCTAATTCGCTTTCTAGCCTATCCCAATCAATGTTTTCTAAGTTTTTCAACATTTTTATTTTCCTATCAAGTTTGTATTTTTATTACAATCTTAAACAAGTCCTGCTCTCAACGCGACTACTGCTGCCTGCACCCTATCATCCACTGCTAACTTATTCATAATACCGCGAACGTGAGTTTTAATAGTATTAGGACTGAGATAAAGTGCAGCAGCAATTTCAGGATTGCTATAACCTTCTACCATCAATTTCAACACTTCTGATTCCCGCTGTGATAGTTGACCTATACTTGCCGTAGATACAGGGGTAGGAGGTTTGAGATTTTCAATTACAGTCCTAGCAATTTGAGGATCGAGATAGGTAGCACCTTCAGCAGCAGCGGCAATTGCAGCTAACAAACGCTCTACTGAAGCACCTTTAATACAGTAAGCATCTGCACCGCTAGAAAGAGCAGCAATAATTTCTGTTTCCGCCGTATGAGAAGTTAGCATTACCACTCGTACATCAGGTAATTTTTCTTTAATTTGTTGCGTTGCTGCAATTCCATCGAGTCGTGGCAAACCGATATCCATCACGATCATATCGGGTTTCAGCCTTAATGCTGCTTCGACTGCTAAGTAACCGTCTTCTGCTTGTCCTACTATTTCTAAATCAGGACAATCCCCTAAAACTTGCTCTAGTCCCAATTGCATCATTGGGTCATCTTCAACAATTAAAATTCGCATAATTGGTAATGGTTAGTTGTTAGTTGTTAGTGGTTAGTTGTTGGTGGTTAGTTGGTAGTTTACTTTATTTTCCTATTAAGCTGTTACGCATTTAAAATAGTATTGTAGGGTGCGTCAGCCCGCAGCGTTTCCCGTGCCTAATAAGCGATCGAGCTGACGCACCCTACAAGCCTCGTTAATGGTTTAAATGCGTAACAGCTTAACTACTAACCACTAACTATTTTTAAAACTTGAACTAAGTCTCCTCCTTGAATCCAAGTTTGATCCACAGGGATAACTGCTAAACCTGTAGTATTAACTAGGTTAATTAAATTACCTGAACTTTGACTGCCACTAGCGGGTTCAAATTCATAATTGCCAGCACATAAATGTAATTGACCCCAGAGGTAAATTTCTCGCTTCCCATCCGATCTTAAGTCAACGCGCGATCGCGCCTGTACAAACTCTGGCCCCCAAGCCTCAAGTTTAAGTCCAGAAAGTTTCCGCATCGCTGGCTGGACGAAACGCCAAAACGTTACTAAACTAGAAACTGGATTACCAGGCAAACCAAAGTAAAGACATTGAGAAGGCGCGATCGCCACTTTTCGTTTAAAAGTTGCTACAGTTAGGGGTTTACCTGGTTTAATTCCTACCGCACGGATGTGAATTTCTCCTCCCAAAGATGCGATAATTTCTTCAACATAATCATAATCCCCCACCGAAACGCCGCCAGTGGAAAGTACGATATCGGCGGTGGAAATGGCAGATGCGATCGCATCCTTCAACTTTTCGCGATCGTCGGGAATAATCCCTAACCGGATGATTTCTGCACCCGCTTGCGAGCTCAAGGCGGCCAAAGCATACTGATTCGAGTCTACCAATTGACCGGGTTGCAAAGGTTGCTCGGGAGATACCAATTCGTCGCCAGTGGAGAGAATTGCAACGCGGGGACGGCGGTAAACTGGTACTTGGATACATTGCGCGGCCGCTAACACGGCGATTTCTGGAGGATTGAGGACTGTACTCGGCATTAGCAAAGGCGTACCCGCTTGATAAAAAGCGCCTTTGTGACGCACAAATGCTGTGGGTTTGGAAGGAGAAACTAAGATCGAAATGCGATCGCCATCCCTGTGCGTTTCCTCCTGCATCACCACTGTATCAGCACCAGCAGGCATAACAGCGCCAGTAAAAATCCGGGCAGCCTGTCCCGATTCAACAGTAAACTGAGGCTGATATCCTGCGGGAATTTCTTCGATAATTTCCAGTATTGTAGGTTGAGTTGAGCTACAATTTTCCACATCCGCAAACCTCACGGCGTAACCATCCATTGCCGAATTATCCCAGTGAGGAAAGTCGAGGGAACTTGTCACAGGTGCAGCTAAAATTCGCCCCGACGCGGCCAATAAGTCTATCTTTTCTACATCCCGTTGACTGTCGAGGGGTTGTACTAAATCTAAAATAATTGATTCTGCTTCTTTAACTGACAGCATCGCTGTCCCCCCATCTGATAATACTTTTGTTAGTTTAGCAAATAAGTGGCTATAGTGGGAATTTATTTTTTGCTATTCTAGGATAATCTTATTGTTTTAGCCTTCACTTATGTCCACATTCCTCTCTATATTTTGGCTGAATACGTTATCTTTGGTACTGGTAGGTATTTCAATTATTCTTACTAAATTGTATGGGTTAGAAGTCAAGGATTTATTTTTTCATCCTTTGTTTTACCCTCAGCCAAATGTCGCTTTTTTAACTCGCACATTCCAGTTATTGTGCTGCGTACCTGTCATTGTTTGTGCTTTTAGCTATGGACTACTTAAAACTTTTAATCCTCGCAATTCAGACAAGGAATTTATTCTAGCATCGGCTCTTTTGACAGGAGGATTCATGTTAAATGAAATTTACAGAATTCATATATACCTTGTAGGAATGGGAATCTCTAAGCTAGGAGTTAGTTTTTTCTATGCTCTTGCTTTATTTTCCTACGGATGGTTTTTTCGGCGGCAACTAAAATCTACTCCTTACGGGGTATTGCTAGTGGGCGTGGGGTTATTGTTTTTTGCGATCGCAGTGGACTCGCAGCACTTAAAAAACAAGATGATTTCCAGCTTATTAGAGGGAGTTCCCAAGTTATTTAGCGAGATTAATATCGTATTTTATTATTGGTGCGTCTGCAAATATTCGGTAGAAAAATCTATCGATAAAATTATTAAAACATAATTATCGACTTTTGACAAATTAGTTGAAATCTGATAGAATAATGATAGTGGGTCGCAAATGCGATTAAATTATTTGCTGCTTACTTAGCACAAAATTGTCAATATCTATGTTTAGCATAAAATAGTATAAAAAGAGAAACAATCATGACCGCTGTCACCATAAACTTTAACTCTGTTGTCAAACTAACCGACGATCAGTTTTATCAGTTGTGCCGAGACAACCCCGATGTCAAATTTGAACGTAATGCCAAAGGAGAAATAATTATTGTGCCACCTACAGGAGGAGAAACCGGAAATTGCAACTCAGAAATTAATGCAGATTTTGTTATTTGGAATCGTCAAACTAAGCTAGGCAAAGTATTTGACTCTTCGACTTGTTTCAAATTCCCAAATGGTGCAGATCGTTCCCCCGATGTTTCTTGGATAAAACAAGAAAGATGGGATGCACTCACTCCCCAGCAAAAAGAAAAATTTCCACCAATTGCCCCAGATTTCGTTTTAGAGTTAATGTCGCCAACTGACAATCTCAAAGAAACACAATCTAAACTGCAAGAATATATCGATAATGGTGTCAGACTCGGCTGGTTAATTAATCGCAAAACCCGCCGAGTCGAAATCTATCGTCAAGGACAAGAGGTGGAAGTGCTGCAATCTCCAACAGAATTATCAGGAGAGGATGTTTTACCCGGATTTGTTCTCAACTTGCAAACAATTTGGTAACAATTTTATTAATACTAAAATCCCTATTACTATGAACGCTGTCACCATAGATTTCAATTCTGTCATCAAAATAACCGACGAACAATTTTATCAACTGTGCCAAGACAACCCCGATGTCAAATTTGAACGTAATGCCAAAGGAGAAATAATTGTCATGCCACCGACGGGAGGAGAAACTGGAAATCGTAATTTTGAAATATCAGTTGATTTTGGAATTTGGAATCGACAAACTAAACTAGGAGTTTGTTTTGACTCTTCTACTTGCTTTAAATTACCTAACGGTGCAGATCGTTCCCCCGATGTCTCTTGGATTAAACAAGAAAGATGGGATACACTTACACCGGAACAAAAAGAGAAATTTCCACCAATTGCCCCAGATTTTGTTTTAGAGTTAATGTCGCCAACTGATACGCTCAAAGAAACACAATCTAAACTGCAAGAATATATAGATAATGGTGTCAGACTTGGCTGGTTAATTAACCGCAAAACCCGGAGAGTTGAAATCTATCGTCAAGGACAAGATGTGGAAGTGCTGCAATCTCCAACCGAATTATCAGGAGAGGATGTTTTACCCGGATTTGTTCTCAACTTGCAAACAATCTGGGACTAATTTTGATAAAATTGTATAAATATTACTTAATGAATCTGATGCAAACAAATACTGAGATGGAATTAAATCAAACAAGCGATCGCGCAAATTCCCTTACCCCCGAACAACACAAGCAGAAAATGCAGCGTCGCAAAGAAGTACAAGACCAACGCATTGCTGAAAAATCAGGGGAAAAAGGTTTAATTATCGTCAACACTGGTAACGGTAAAGGGAAGACGACGGCCGCCTTGGGAATGGTGCTGCGATCGCTCGGTCACGGCTACCGCGTCGCCATAGTACAATTTATCAAAGGAGCCTGGGAACCCGCAGAAAAAGCCGTTTTTGAGAAGTGGGAAGATCAATTAGAATTTCACGCCATGGGAGAAGGCTTCACCTGGGAAACCCAAGACCGCGATCGCGACATTGAAAAAGCTCAACAAGCATGGGAAAAATCCTTAACCTTTATCCGTAATTCTGACTTTAGATTAGTCTTGCTTGATGAAATCAATATAGCACTAAAATTAGGTTATTTGCAAGTCGAGCAAGTGCTAGCAGGACTGGAAGAAAAACCAGAACTATCTCACATTATTTTAACAGGTAGAGGCGCACCAGCAGGACTCATAGAACGGGCAGATTTAGTAACAGAAATGACTTTAGTTAAACATCCTTTTAAAGAGCAAGGTGTTAAAGCTCAACCAGGTATCGAGTATTAAATATATAACTTACACAAATGACAACTAATGGACTAGAGCCGACTACCTTTAACGATCTATTATCCTTGGCACTATCTTCTATTGAGTCTGCACAATCAACAGAAATATCTATCCCTGCAAAACTAGCGCTACTGCAAGCAACTCAACTAATCTTATCTCAAAAAAACATTAATGTCAATGCCAATCTCTTGCTGCAAACCTTATGGAAAATAGCCCTAATTAATCCCTTTGATGACTTTGTTCAGACTTGCTTAACCTGCGAAGGAATCAATCAAGTTCAGGGATTTAGAGAACTGAGAAATAAAATAGCAATAGCCTACAATATGCAAGGCAATGCTTTTTATCAACAGGGTCAAATTCAGCCAGCAACCCTGCAATATGAAAAAGCATTACAAATAGGACAAGAACTTGCTCCCGCTGACTTACTTGGCATTTACTTTAATGCAGGAATGGCATCTTTTGTACAAAAGCAACCAGAAAAAGCACAACATTTTTTTCAAAAAGCACTGCAAATTCAACCTAACTTAGCGCAAGTAGAGCAGATGCTTTTTAGGGTAAATTATCAACTTGAAACTAAGCAAAAAGGATATAAATTTAGTCAAGATTGGTTTAGCAGAAATCTGGCAATCTGGCAAGAATATTTAATGTGCTTTCGCAATCAACCAGATTTAAACATACTAGAAATAGGAAGTTGGGAAGGGAGGTCTACTTGTTGGCTATTAAACAATATTCTCACTCATCCCTCGTCGCAAATTACCTGTATCGATACATTTGAAGGCGGTGGAGGAACTGAACTAGAAGCAAGCGATACTAAAGAGTCTATCGAAGCAAGATTTGACTTTAACATTACTCTAACTGAAACCGCAGCAAAAGTAACAAAAATTGTCAACAAATCGAGAGCAGCATTGCGGGAAATTCCCTTTGATAGCTTTGATATTATCTATATTGACGGCTCTCATTTAGCTTGCGATGTACTAGAAGATACCCTTTTAAGTTGGGGACTTCTCAAGATAGGAGGTTTGATAATTTTTGATGATTACGATCATGTTTTTCGAGAATTCCCTCATCAAAATACTAAGATTGGAATTGATGCTTTTATGGCGAGTTTTTGTAATAAAATCCAGCTTGTTCATCAATCTCATCAAATTATTATTAAGAAGATAGCTGATTAAGAATGCAGAGTAATATGGCTGCTATATTCTATGTACGCTGATACAAGTTACTGAATTAGACTTTATCATCGGTCGCTTGAATCCCTTTCAAAATACTCAATTCTAACTGATTAATAGCTGCCATAATGCCGCTTTCTGGATTTTTTAGTAATGAATTTTTAACTTGATCCAAGTAGGCTAAAATGTTCTGACGCAAAATCGGTCTTTCTACTTTGACTGTGTGATGGTAATCCCAGAGATCCCAAATCAATATACCTACCCCCACAATAGGATCTATCAGACCAACCCCAAGCTGACCGGCAACGGTTCCACCAGTTTTTGCTGCCATCTTTGCCGCAGCTTTTCCAGCAAACTTGGTCATAACTTTACTTCCTACTTTGCCCGCTAATCCAATAAGTAAAGGCTTAGCGACTATGTAACCGCCCCCACCAATTAATACTCTTAACGAAAAATTGGATAGAGTTCCTTCCGTGTCATTAATAGTTACAGCAATATCATTCAAATACTTTTCCCATTCTCCTTGAGGGATATTATAACTGCCTTGAATGCCTTTAATGTTATTGCCAAGTTCTGAGATATACAAGTTAGTTGTTTCTGTAGTGATTGACTCCAATCTCATTTGTGCAAGTTTGGGAACCAGTACTCGCTTAGCAAATTCTCTTTGGAAATCCTCAGTTAACTTTTCAGCAACCTTTTGAGATGCTACTGACATATCAAACTTGTTAATTACAGCAGAAACAATAAACTTAAAAGGAGTCGAAAACTCCATTGTTTTCTGCTTAAAATAATCAAAATACCAATCTAAGAAGCTATCGACACGCCCGTTTAATTCTCCTTCCCATGTATCTAACTCTTTTGAAGCAAAATTCTCAGCAATAGCATGGGATTTATTGATAGCACCTTGAATCTCTACGTTAACTTTGCTCAAGTCAGGAAGTGCGGGAACCGTAACTGTTGATGTTGAAGATTGCAATGAGTGGTTAGAAGTTACCGATTGTGAAATTATCCAGCTACCTAAAAGTGGAATAATTACCAGTATGATTACAATTGCCCAAATTAAAGGGGTCAATGCTTTAAGTAACTTAGTTATAA
Source organism: Kamptonema animale CS-326 (assembly GCF_028330895.1). NCBI lineage: Bacteria > Bacillati > Cyanobacteriota > Cyanophyceae > Oscillatoriales > Microcoleaceae > Kamptonema > Kamptonema animale. The sequence goes on from NZ_JAQMUA010000134.1 coordinate 10,069, forward strand.
CTTTTAATCTATCTGTTTTTTCACTATAAGTCACGTTTTCATTTATTATCTGCTCCTCTAGTTTAATTTGGCTATTTGAATCGGTCGAGAGGCTGTCGGCTTGATTGGTAACATTCGTAACTGAGGCGATTACAGGTTCGCTGGCAGGCATAGCCTCTAAATTCTGGCTGGGTTCGTCGTTCATAGAGATTCTTCTGATTAATTTTTAGGGATGCTTATACTATTCTAATAAACAAGGGCGGGCATTGCCCACCCTCGCTATGAATCAGGTGTAATTCAAAAACTAAACCTTAGCCTCCTCCTTCACCAAATTACCCCAACCCAAATCCTTCAGCGAATTATTCCGACGCAAAGGACGAGTCACCAACTCCAAAATATCCCGCGCATTCCCAAACCCGTGAATCTGAGCAAAAGTAAACTCAACCGACCACTTAGTATTAATTCCCCGCGCCTCCAAAGGATTAGCATGAGCCATACCCGTAATCACCAAATCAATATTCTGCTCATAAATCCGCTGAATCTGATTGTAATTATCCGGTTTCTCCACAATTCTCGGAGTAGGAACCCCCATCTCATGGCAAGTCTTCTCCAATAACTCCAACTCCGCCGCTTGATACCGCTTATCCATATAAGGAATACCAATTTCGGGGCAAGTCATACCGCAGCGAATCAAAAAACGAGCCAAAGAAATCTCCAGCAAATTATCTCCCATAAAGAAGACAGACTTACCGCGAACTATCTGTAAATAATCCTCCAAACTTGCCCAGATTTGTGCTTCCCGCTCGTCTAAACCCTTCGGTTCAATATTCAAAACCGAGCAAATCTTCTCAATCCAAGCGCGAGTACCATCAGGGCCAATCGGGAACGGAGCACCAATTAATTTACACTTCCGACGGCGCATCAAAGTAGTAGCAGTCCGCGATAAAAATGGATTCATCCCAGACACATAATACCCTTCTTCCAACACTGGCAATTCAGTGTAACGCTTAGAAGGCAACCAACCAGAAACCTTAATTCCTTGCTTCTTCAATTCTAAAGTTAACTGAGTAACAACCGGGTCAGGCAAAGAACCAAAAAGCACCAAAGGAGTATGCTTCACATATTCCGATTCATCGGCTGCAACTTCCTCTTTCTTCTTCCCAAAATTCAGCAATTGAGAAATAGCATTCCGTTCCTGCTTTTGAGATTCCATAACAGGCGCTTTCTCAGGACACTTAGCAGCCATAGCCGCTAAAACCGTATCTTCCCCTTGGGTAAAAGCATAATCCAAACCATTAGCACGAGCCGTCACAATTGGAATCCCAATCTCAGCTTCTAACTTCGGTGCTAACCCTTCCAAATCCATCTTAATGATTTCCGTCGTGCAAGTGCCAATCCAAACAATTACACTAGGGTTGCGATCGCGCTTAATCTGCAAACACAAACGCTTCAACTCCTCATAATCATTCAACTGAGCCGAAATATCGCCCTCTTCCAACTCCGCCATCGCATAGCGGGGCTCAGCAAAAATCATCACTCCCATCGCATTTTGCAGAAAATAGCCACAAGTCTTAGTACCAATTACCAAGAAAAAGCTATCCTCAATCTTTTGATAAAGCCACGCCACACAGCTAATCGGGCAAAAAGTGTGATAATTTCCAGTTTCACACTCAAAATGTAGCGCTTCAGGTTGAGTAAGAGTCTCCATGACCTAAAATTTTCTCCGTTTAATTGTTTATTAGTGCGTAATTCCTAATTTGAGCAAACAAACCCTCCATGAAGCACATACCGCCCTCACGGTGGGGTTTCCTTTCCCCAAACTGCGCAGTCAAAATCAGTAATTTTGAGTTATCAGATTGCTTCCTTCACAATTCGAGTTGAGCCCCTGAGATGATTTGTAGGGGTGGTGTTTCTCCGTCCGTAAGCAAGTTTTGAATATTGAGTTAATTCGCAATTCCAAACTTAACAACGACGAGAGCGATGGGTACTCCACCCCGAACCATCTACGATCTTGGCAACAACTCTTTAAGTTGAAGACAACCCTTACTTAAAGTCCGATAAGAACCCAGAAATTTCTTCATCCTCATCGGCATCGTCATCTAGTCCCAAGGCATCTAGATCGGCTTCATCTGCATCTCCAGATGTTGCTTCCCCTAGAGCATCAAGCCCGATCTCATCCAAGTCATCGTCATCTGATAAGGACAAGCCGCCAAAATCGTCGTCTTCATCCAAACCCCCAAGATCCATGTCTAGGTCATCTGAGGTTGCTTCCCCAAAGGGATCGGGTATGGATTCCGGCACGAAATCATCGTCTTCTTCCCCAAAAGGATCTGCACTCGCGACAACTATCTCCTCAGACTCCTCAGAAACCAATAGCCCAAACTCATCATCGGCATCTTCCTCTAGTCCACCGAACCCATCCAACTCATCGGAGGCCGATACCCCAAACTCATCATCATCTGACTCTTCATCCATGTCACCTAAGCCCATGCCGCCCAAGTCATCTGACTCTTCATCCATGTCACCTAAGCCCATGC
>NZ_JAQMUA010000135.1:0-38065 GCF_028330895.1 Kamptonema animale CS-326
GATCTCATTTGTAGAGATGCAACTAATTGCATCTCTACAAACCGATTCTTTCTAATGCTGAGATTTACGGTAAAAGCGCACAAACAGCTTTTCCATTTCAATCCAAACAAACATCAGCGCACTGAAACCAAAGCAAATAGCAAGTTCCATCGGACTCAAAATCTGCGTGCCGAAGAAGTCTCTCAGGAAAGGAACATAAATCAACATTAGCTGCAAAATAGTAGTGACAATTACAGCTCCCCAAACAAAGAGATTAGTCATCGGGTTTAACTCAATAGTTAGTTGAGTATTAGAGCGAATCGCGATCGCGTGTCCCATCTGAGCTAAACAGAGAGTTGTAAACACCATCGTCTTCCAAGTGTCTCGATCGCCCGTATACTCAGGAGCGTGAGTATAGCTATAAGCCCAAGCCATCATCGCGATCGTGATAATTGCAAAAACAATCCCGATGCGAACCATATATAGACCTAACCCTCTGGCAAAAATACTTTCGCGGGGGCTGAAAGGAGGCCGCTTCATTACATTTGGCTCCGCTGGTTCCACTGCCAAAGCCAGAGCAGGAACGCCATCTGTAACTAAATTCATCCACAAAATTTGTAAAGGTGAGAGGGGAACTCCTCCCAAACCTATTAAAGGAGCGGCTGCAATTGTCAACACTTCGCCAATGTTGCTACCCAAAATGTACTTAATAAAGCGGCGGATATTGGTGTAAACAACTCGCCCTTCCTCAGCGGCGGCGACAATGGTGGCAAAGTTGTCATCGATCAGCACCATATCGCTAGCTTCCTTGCTGACATCGGTGCCGGTAATACCCATTGCAATACCGATATCTGCTTGCTTGAGGGCGGGAGCGTCGTTCACGCCGTCCCCTGTCATGGCGACAAATTTGCCTAAACTTTGCAAGGCTTTAACTATTCGCAGTTTGTGCTCTGGGGAGACACGGGCGTAGACGCTGACGCTGCTAACTAGCTCTTTGAGTTCTTCTTGACTGAGCCTTTCTAATTCTTGACCGGTGAGGACGCGATCGCCTGCTTGGGCAATTCCTAAATCGATCGCGATCGCCTTTGCCGTTAACTGGTGATCGCCTGTAATCATCACAGCGCGGATACCACCGTCGCGACACTTTGCCACTGCGTCCCTTACTTCTGGCCGAGGTGCGTCTAGCATACACACCAGCCCCAGCCAAACCATATCCGTCTCGCTGGTTTCTTCAGAACCTTCTGGGGGCAAGCTTTCCCAAGATTTATAAGCCAAACCAAGTACGCGCAGGCCGCGACTTGCCATGTCGTTATTTTGCTCTAGGATGCTGGTGCGAACTTCATCAGTGAGAAAATCGGCGCGATCGCCCGTGACAATAGATTTACAACGCTCCAAAATTAATTCTGGAGAGCCTTTGGTAAACATTAAATAATTTGCCTCTTCCTCATTTTCCAGAGGTACAGCCCATTTTCCTCCCTGTCCTGGCATTTCGCAAATAACGCTCATCCGCTTGCGTTCCGAGGAGAAGGGGAACTCTGCCACGCGAGGTAAAACTCTAGCTTGCTGTTCCCTGTAAATCCCGGCTTTTCCCGCCAAGGAAAGTAGAGCTCCTTCTGTGGGGTCGCCTAAAATTATCCATTCGCCATTTTCTTGCTGCAATACTGCATCATTACAGACTGCACAGGCGACAAGTATAGATTCGAGTTCGGGATATTCTTCTAAATTCTCAATTTTGTTGGAGGCGCTATCCATGAACTCGCCAATGGGGGCATAGCCTTCACCAGTCAGGGCCGCCCTGTAGCTGGCGGTATTGACTCCCTGAACTACCATCTTGTTTTGAGTCAGGGTGCCGGTTTTGTCGGAACAAATCGTGGTGACGGAACCTAAAGTTTCTACTGCTGGCAGTTTGCGGATTAGGGCGTTACGCTTGACCATCCGCCTAGTTCCTAGTGCCAGAGTGACTGTGACTACGGCTGAGAGACCTTCGGGAACGACGGCCACTGCCATACTTAGGGAGACTTCTAGCAGTTCTTCAAATTTACTGGTATCGAACCACAGCCCGCTGCCATCAAACTTAAGCATCCCGCCAATGACGACGATGGCAACTAAGCCCAGGGCTCCTGAGACTAGAACGTTTCCTAGCTGAGTCATCCGCTGTTGTAGGGGTGTTGGTTCGCTTTCTACGGACTGGAGAAGGGCGGCAATTTTACCCAGTTCCGTATCCATTGCGGTGCCAGTTACGATCGCTTTTGCTCTACCTTGGACTACTTCTGTGCCTTGAAAAATTAAGTTGATGCGATCGCCTAAAGATGTATCTTCTTTGAGTTCTACCCCAGCTTGTTTGGTGACAGGTACCGCTTCCCCTGTGAGGGCGGCTTCTCTAACTTGCAGGTTGGATGCTTCGATAAGACGGCCATCGGCTGCTACTTTTACCCCAGCTTCCAGCAGCATGATGTCTCCCGGTACGAGTTCTTTGGCGGTAATTTCCGAAATTTTGCGATCGCGCACTACTCGCACTAGGGGAGAAGCTAGGTTTTTGAGGGCAGCGAGGGCTTTTTCGGCACCGCTTTCTTGGAGATAGCCCAAGATACCGTTAAGGACGACTATGGCAAAAATTGCGATCGCGTCTTTGGGGAAACTGTTACTTCTGATGTCCAAAATAGCCGAAACTACAGCCACGCCCATCAGCATCAACAGCATAATGTTGGTGAACTGGTCGATAAAAATCGACAAAGGGCTACGCCCTGCTATCTCTTCGAGTTCGTTGGGGCCGTATTGCTGCAAGCGTTGTGACACCTCTTGAGCGCTCAGACCAGTGTCGGGGTCGCTGCTTAGCTGTTGCAGGGTTTTGTCAATTTCTAGGCTGTGCCAAGCTAACGGAGAATTTGAAGGCATAGTTTGAGGATGGGGCATTGGGCTTAAGGCATTGGGCTTGTGGGGTTTGTTGTGGGAGAAAAAAGGAAGCAGGAGGGAGAAGAAAAATTGCGTATTTCTCTCTCTCTGTGTCCGCTTACTTTCCTCCGGCTGAATAACTTTGACCCACCACTACATAAAAATTAGCAATTTTTTGGGGTTTTACCCAAGTAGTTGTGGTCAATCCTTTGAGTCCAAGGATTTTAACTCTTACACCGCAGCTTGACTACTGGCGGGAGTCTTGACCTTTCACTTGTAATCTTCCCTAATCGTGGCACTTTTGTAAACTAAAGTAAAGAAATTGGAATTTCGGGTGGTGATTAGTGTACGCAAAAACGACTCCAATCGCTACTATGAGCATTAGAATTAAAATATATTCGAGGCGCAATTTTATTCACTTTCTTTATTAGTGAAATATGTTTTGGCAGCGACTAATTTGTTGTCTTTTTCAATCTTTAATCGAGGTAAATTTTATGTATGACTATCAATTTTAAAGTAAAACAAAAGGCAGAGTTTATAAAACAGTGTCAACAAATTATTTTGTATTTTACACTCGCGATCGCATTAATGCAAGCTCGGTTATTTACCGTATAAATACTACTTTTTAGGGAGATAAATGCTATCTAACTAAACTCACAATCCCACCGCAAGCAAATGATTGATTTACTATTTGAGAGATGGGAAAGTAATCCCGTCCCCATTAATACCTGGGTTATTTGCATAATCGCTATCGTTGTCCTCGTGAACTTTGCTAACTTTGATGTTTGATAGTTAAGGAGTAAGATGCTCAGGGGAGAAAGGAATAGAATCAGGGGTTTCAGTAATTGAGAATCTCGTAACCACCTGGGCTACTGCTATAGCTAAGAGATTTACAAATGTCGATTACTGGAGAGATTGGCATTAAAACTGTGAGATAATTTTAGGGGCAGAACTATTTGTTATGATTACGAGGAACGGACTATTAGTTGTGAAAATTACTACTATCAATCCCTGAATGATACCAATATAACCAGTTAAGCATGAATGAGTAAACTTCCCGCTCGTTGGCGATCGAGTAGCTTTCGCTGGTATTTAGCAGAGCAGGAGAGCGGATGGTGAGGGAAAGCTTAGAAAGTAGCATTCACTGATATTTACTAGAGCCAGGGAGGAAATGGTTATGGAATGTTTGGATCGGCTATCTGGTACGAGACTATGGTCATGGTTCGGATAATAGCTTAAGCCCTAGTAGCCACTGAAGTTATTAACTAAAACATCGGCAGCGGCTAAAGGCATCACTACGAAATATTGGAATATTGTTGTAGTGCCCTTAGCCACTTCTTAAAATATAAGATTTTAATTTAGTTTACATTACTTAACAAAACAGCGAGTAAGGGGCATCGCCCGAGGGCGATCGCGCTTTAGTTCTTTCGTTGCCAATCTCTACTTTGCCCACTTAAGGTAGAGCTGAAGCTCCTAGACTGTTCAAGCTCTGCAAGCGCATCTATCAAAAGGAGTAAATTTTCCGGCTAAGTCCTACAACTTTTAATCTATGAAAAAAGATTAAATTCCGTAATAATTTGTAATAAACAAACGCTCGACATCATTGTATAAAGATTATCTGAAGGGTTAAGACAACAGGCGAACAGTTAATAAAAACACTGATTGACAAGGTTTGTTACCTCTCATAAACGGTGTAAAATTCTCTAAGGTTTCTTAAGAGCCCGTTGCCCGGCAAGAAAAAGCCAGAGCAGAGGCAAAGACAGAAACCAAGCCTGCCAGCCTAGTAGCTGGGGTCTGTATTCAACCTTTCCGGGCTCTCTAGCAGCCTGAATCGATTTTAACTGAACAGTTTTGTATCGTAATTAAGTCCAAAAGTAGGAGAGTTCGTTCATGAGTTTTGACGCATTCACCAAAGTGGTTTCCCAAGCTGACGCTCGCGGCGAATTCCTCGCCAACAGTCAATTGGATGCCCTGAGCAGCATGGTTGCAGATGGCAACAAGCGCATTGATGCAGTTAACCGGATCACCGGCAACGCTTCCAGCATCGTTGCTAACGCAGCTCGTTCTTTGTTCGCCGAACAGCCCCAATTGATCGCTCCTGGCGGTAATGCTTACACCCACCGTCGTATGGCAGCTTGCTTACGCGACATGGAAATCATCTTGCGTTATGTCACCTACGCAACTTTCGCAGGCGATGCCAGCATTTTAGACGATCGCTGCTTGAATGGTCTCCGCGAAACTTACCAAGCTCTGGGAGTTCCCGGTGGTTCTGTTGCAGCCGGTGTCCAAAAAATGAAGGAAGCAGCGATCGCGATCGTTAACGATACCAATGGCATCACTCGTGGTGATTGCAGCTCCTTGGTTTCTGAAATCGGTGGCTACTTCGACCGTGCTGCCTCTGCTGTAGGCTAAAAAGCCCTGTCGGTCATATCTGTAAGACGCGAGCGATCGCATCTGCACAAAACAAACTTGTTACGAACACCAAAGCAAAACACTAGGGAGATACCTCAACAATGAAAACCCCTTTGACTGAAGCAGTGACAGCCGCCGATTCTCAAGGCCGCTTCCTGAGCAGCACCGAACTCCAAGTAGCTTTCGGTCGCTTCCGCCAAGCCACCTCTGGCTTAGAAGCCGCCAAGTCCTTGAGCGCTAACGCTCAGCGCTTGACCGATGGTGCAGCTCAAGCAGTGTACAACAAATTCCCCTACACCACCCAAATGCAAGGGAATAACTACGCCTCTGATGCTCGTGGTAAAGCCAAGTGCGCCCGCGACATCGGCTACTACCTGCGCCAGATCACTTACTGCTTGGTTGCTGGTGGTACCGGCCCCATCGACGAATACCTGATTGCAGGACTCGACGAAATCAACCGCACATTCGAGTTGTCTCCTAGCTGGTACGTTGAAGCCCTCAAGTACATCAAAGCTAATCACGGTTTAAGTGGCGACGCTGCCTCTGAAGCTAACTCCTACATCGACTACGCAATCAACGCCCTGAGCTAGATCGCGCTCGTGATGCCCGGAAAGGTAAGCTGCTGTTAGCAAATAGGTTAGCGGTTGTTTACATTCCCGGGCATCTTCGGTTTTCAGTAGATGCTGCAAAGAGCAATAAACAAGTTTTCTGGTTGGAAGTTAATTAAGAGCAAACCGATAAAAAATTGACTGTATGCGGCAGTATCATAAGCATTTCCCTAGCTAAATCAGGGACACAGTTCTTTATCAGTTGCCCATTAACTGTTTCGCCGCCAACAGTTAAAAGTTAACGACCAACAACTGGCTGTAAGATTTTAGATTTTTAATTTTGGATGATTTTTTGGAACAAGCCCCTAGCTTTAGCAAGGGAAAAGTTTGCTTTTTCTGAAATTTTTAATCTCTCTATTTGTGTATTAGGGATAAATCCAAAATCTAAAATCTAAAATCCCAAATCGAAGAACGATATTGTGAATCACAGGAGGATTTGACGTGCCTATTACCGCTCAAGCATCGAGACTAGGAACATCAGCTTATAGCGATGCACCCAAGCTTGAATTGCGTCAAAATTGGACTAAAGAAGACGCACAAGTTGTGATTAAGGCTGTTTATCGTCAGCTACTGGGTAACGACTACGTGATGAAATCAGAGCGTCTAGTCGGTGCTGAGTCTTTGCTGTCTGATGGTAGCTTGACAGTACGGGAATTTGTCCGGGCTGTGGCGAAATCGGAACTGTACAAAACCAAGTTTTTCTACAACAGTTTCCAAACCCGGTTGATTGAACTTAACTACAAACATTTGCTAGGTCGCGCTCCCTACGACGAGTCGGAAGTGATCCATCATTTGAATTTGTACCAATCTCAAGGTTACGATGCTGATATTGATTCCTACATTGACTCCGTAGAGTATCAAGAAAACTTCGGTGAAGATATTGTGCCTTACTGCCGAGCCTTTGTCTTTCAACGAGGACAAAGATCTGTTGGGTTTACCCGCATATTCCGCTTATACCGGGGCTATGCTAATAGCGATCGCGCTCAATTAGAAGGTAACTCCTCTCGCCTAGCTGGAGAACTTGGTTCCAACACGGTGAGTGCGATTATTGGGCCCTCTGGCGGCAACGACGGCTGGGCTTATCGTCCTTCTAGTGCCAACGTTACTCCTAGCACTGGTTTAGGTGGCGCAGCAGCTTACGGCAAAGAAGGTCGTTTATACCGCCTTGAAGTGGCAGGTATTCGTGTTGGCGGATATCCCAGTGTGCGCCGCAGCAGCAGGGCTTTCGTCATACCTGGCGAAGCACTACTCAATGAAATGCAGAAAATTCATCGCCTTGGTGGCAGAATTGCCAGCGTTACTGCTATTTAGTTAACAGTTAACTGTTAAATGTTAACTGTTAAGCATTGGCAATTTGGTTGATAAATCTTCAAAAGTTGGAAGTCAAAAGCACAATGTTGAGTCAAAACGTAGCTGGAAAACCAAGCACTTCCTCGTCTAGCACTCGCTGCTTTCGCTATGAAGTGACTGGCTTGCGCCAAAATGAAAACACGGCTCAAAATGACTATCAGATTCGCTCTGGCAGTACATTGATCGTCGTGCCTTACAGCCGGATGAATCAGGAAATGGAACGGATTGCTCGCTTAGGTGGAACAATTGTTAGCATTCAACCATTGACAAATGGTGCCGCCGAAGCCGAGCAGAACTAACAGCTAATAGCTAATAACTAATTGCTAATAGCTAATTACTGATTGCTAGTTATGGAAATTAGCACTTGGGAATTAGTTGTTAGCAATTAACCATTTATAGCAGAAGTCAGAAGGAAAAGGCGATCTAAATTAATGGTTTCAGCAATTAAAAATATTCTCACCCTCTTGATGATTGCTAGATAAAGAATTATGGAGTATTCAGAAGCAGGTTTGCCACCGGAGATGAGTGGGGCCGAGTCTTTAACGGTAGATGTGGCGATCGCGAATTTGCGCCACCAAGATTATAGCCTTCGCTATTATGCCGCCTGGTGGATTGGTCGGTTTCGAGTTAAGGAACCAGAGGCAATTGCAGGTTTGATTGCAGCTTTGGAGGAAGAGTCAGAACTGACACTAGCGGGGGACTATTCCCTACAACGGAATGCAGCGCGCGCATTGGGAAAACTGGAAGATAAACAAGCGATACCGACGCTGATTAAATGTTTAGAATGCTCCGACTATTACGTGCGGGAAGCTGCGGTACAGGCATTAGAAATGCTAGGCGATCGCGCGGTCATTCCGGCACTGGTAAAACTGCTAGAAGGGGGTTTGGCTGCTGCGGTGCGAGTACCGGGAAAAGCTCATTTAGTGCAGCCTTACGATGGCATCATTGAAGCATTAGGAACCCTCCAAGCGCGATCGGCAACAGACTTAATTGCCCCATTTCTAGACCATCCTGTAGAACGGGTACAATACGCTGCTGCGCGAGCAATGTACCAGTTAACAGGTCAAGCAGTTTATGGCGATCGCTTAGTTCAAGCTTTAGAGGGCGGTGATTTGCAATTACGGCGATCGGCTTTAATGGATTTAGGAGCGATCGGTTATTTGCCCGGAGCTGTTGCGATCGCAGAAACTTTAGCAGAAAATAGCCTTAAACTGATTGCCCTTAAAGGAATATTAGAACATCACCTGAACCAAAAACCATCCCTCTGTTTATCTGATGAATCTGTCCAGGTAATGACCCTGATGGATAGTTTGCTCTAAATTTCCATAGGTAACACCGTCCTCTGGGCGGTATTTTAGTGCAACCGATGGCGGCGTTACTTCAAACCTGCGTAAGTCCGAAGAGAAATGGTATGAGTTCCTTTGGGCTATTAATTAAATTTTTGCGAACTTATTGAGAAATAAACTCAATAAGTTATAATCAATTTTAGGATTTTCCCTTGGTTTAGCCAGATACTTTCAGCTTGAAAGACGACTAGAAGGTTCCTAAAGACAGCTATTCAATAGGACTTACGCATTACGTAACGCCGCCATCGTGCGTAAGTCCTGTCCAAGTAACTGAGAGCCTGACTAAAGTCTAAAGTTTAGCAATAAAGGGGTAATCTTCTCTGCTAAAGCAGAGTATGGGCAATTTAAGCTTATTGAGAACAAGGAGCGAGCGTGATACAGTTTTTGAGTGTGGCAGTTTCAGGTAATAGTGGAACTCCAAGTTGGGAGTGGCTGCAAATAGCGATCGCGATCGCCTATTACGCGATTCCAACTATGTTGGTTTATTCCCTCTATAAAGGACGGGATATACCTTTCCAGTGGATGTTCCTAATATTTGGAGCATTTTTCGCCGCCTGCGGCACTGCCTATATCATCGATTTGTGGTATCTGTGGTTCCCCAACTCCTGGGTATCAGAATTCATGAAAGCGATGACGGCTTTTGTCTGTGGGAGTACAGTTTTGCTGTTGTTAACACTCATGCCCTTTGCACTAGCGCTTCCCTCTCCCGCAAAACTAGAGGCCGCCAACTTAGCACTGGAAAATGAAATCGAACAGCGGCGGCGAGCAGAATCAGCATTGGAGGAACTAGCACAGGTGTTGGAACTACGGGTTAAAGAACGAACAGCTTCGCTGTTACAAGCTAATGCTACCCTCACCGAAGAGATCCGCGATCGCACAAATGCCGAGCAAGCATTGCGACAATCCGAAGCGCAATTAATCGCTGAACACCAACACCTGCAACAGACCCTGCAAAAACTCAAACAAACTCAAGCTCAACTGGTTCATAGCGAAAAAATGTCCTCATTAGGGCAACTCACTGCTGGAATTGCTCATGAAATTAACAACCCAGTCAACTTCATCAAAGGCAATATCACCTACGCTAATAATTACTTCCGAGACTTGCTGAGACTGCTAGATGCCTACGCCCAGAACTATCCCAACCCCGTAGCAGAGGTTCAAGCTGTGGTAGAAGAAATTGACCTCGGTTTTCTGCTGGAAGACTTACCAAAATTGCTGTCCTCGATGGAAGTCGGAAGTGAACGCATCCGCCAGATTGTCCACTCCATGCGAAACTTCTCCCGTTTCGATCGAGCTGATATGAAACTCGTCGATCTTCACGAGGGCATAGAGAGCACCTTGCTGATATTACAACAGCGGCTCAAACCCAGTGGTAAAAATCCCGGCATTAAACTAATTAAAGAATATGGCACACTCCCTCTGGTAGAGTGTTGCGCTGGTCAATTAAATCAGGTATTTATGAATGTAATTAGCAATGGGATTGATGCTTTGGAAGAATTAATGGGTACTCAGTCGCAGATGCAGAAGGGGAAAGACAGTAGCAGTTACGAAGTACCTGCGATTCGGATTCGCACAGAAGTTGTAGAGGGCGATCGCGTCGCGGTACATATTGGTGATAATGGTCTGGGAATACCGACAGATATACGGCGTAAGTTATTCGACCCCTTCTTTACGACAAAGCAAGTGGGCAAAGGCACTGGTTTGGGTCTATCCATTAGCTACCAAATTGTGGTAGAAAAGCACAGCGGCCAATTAGAGTGTATTTCCCCCCCCGGACAGGGTACTGAATTCGTAATTTCGATTCCGATGCGGCAAAAATTATCGTCACAAGTCAAAGCGATCGATAGCCAAGTAGCTGTCAATATTTAACTACAAAAATGGTAATAGAATTAATTCGTGCAGTTGAAAAAGCAGATTCAGCCGATAGCTTATTAAATGCAGTTAAAGCTTTAGCTGCAACTGGTTCAGAGGAGGCAATTCCTACTTTAATTACAGTTCTCGGCTATAACAACCCCGGTGCCGCAGTTGCAGCCGTTGACGGGCTAATTCAAGTGGGAGAACCCGCCGTACTCCCCTTGCTAGAACAGCTTGACGGCTATAATTACGGTGCTAGAGCTTGGGCAATTCGCGCCTTAGCGGGAGTTGGAGATCCACGCGGTTTAGAGATTTTAGTAGATGCAGCCATTAATGATTTTGCTCTCAGCGTGCGTCGCGCGGCCACTAAGGGTTTGGGGACGATTTGCTGGCAACAATTGCCACCAGAAAGGGTGACAGAATCTCAATTAATAGCTTGCAAAACCCTGCTACAAGCGTCTCAAGACCCGGAGTGGGTGGTTCGCTATGCAGCAGTGGGAGGCTTGCAAGCTTTGGCTGCGGCGACAGTGCAGCCTAATTGGTTAGCTGAGGTTTTAGCTCGGTTTGAGGAAATAATCAAGACAGATGAAACTTTGGCAGTTCGGGCTCGTGCAATGTTAGCTAATCAACAATTGCTAATTGCTAATTGCTAATTGCTAATGGCTAATTGCTGATTGCTAATTAAGAGCAGTACGTAACAATTAAAAACTGCTATTTGGGAAGGATTAGTTGAAAATTTTTAACTTTTTCACCCCTTGAGTAAGGCTTGCGCGATCGCATTTTCTAAGTCGCCTTGACTCAGAGTTGTTAATATAAATACCTCTTGTACAGTTTTACCCTGTCTGGCGATTAGTTTAAATCCGCCGCGAATGGGTACTGATACTCTTAATGTTAAGCGGGGAATATGGCCTCTAACATGGCCGATGACGGCTGGAGTGACTGTTTGAATGCCGTTTAGATAGGTGAGGCGCTCTAGGATGGGGATTAAACCGGGGATGTGGGTGGAATGGTTCCAAACTAGGCGGCCTTTAGATGAAGAGTTCATGATATTTTAACCAAAATCAACATACCCAGTCTAGTCCACTATTCTGTTGACAAGGTTAGATGCTGGTGTTTTTATGGGATAGATAGGTTGGTTTTGGTCGTAAGGAGGGTTTGTGCTGGGGGAACCGGTTGCTCTGATGCAGGAGCACGCGGAGGTTTTGCGGTGAGTGGAAAGTTTTCAATGGGGCGATCGCACAGCTACAATCGGGTCTATAATTGATCTAGAAGCATATCATATTCTACGCGAGCACCAACCCAGAATATGATTACATTTATAAAAGCAAAGGATATTGTGACTAGCTCTTTCCCTGACAATAGCGATCGACAAATATTATCCGGGATGAAAGCTGCACGTAAGATTGTTACGCGGGGATTTTTACCGACTGATATGGTTGAATGAGAATTTCAGCGGGAATCCCTAGTTCTTGATTCAACTTCCGAATCATATCTAATGTTAATGGATGTTTCCGAGATAAAACCTCAGACACATTAGCCTGACTACCGAGACAAGACTCTAAATCGCGATGAGAGTATCCGCGAGTTTCCATGTAATAATAAATCGCTTCAATGGGATCGGGAATTGCGATCGGAATGTGTTTTTTTTCGTAGGCTTCTACTAAAGTGCTGAGAACATCTAATCGATCGTACTCTGGAGTGTTTGCGGCTGCATTAAATAGTAACTCGATCTCTTTAAGGGCTTCCTGATAGTCCGTTTCATTTCTAATTGGGCGCAATTCCATATATTCACCTCTGTTTAGACTATTTCTGCATCTGGATGAGATTCCCAGAAGTCTCGTAGGGTGCTGCGGGATAAAATACGCATAGCTTCTATAATAACGCGATCGCATCTTGCTCACTAGAAGGTAAAGTTTTCAATCGGGCGAGCGCACGTTCAAGTAACTTTAACCATGTGCATCACTCACCATTTTTCCACGGATGCAAAGATGCGCGTAACTTTTCAAGCTCATCATCCTGAAAGCACTTGGAAAAAGAACGATCTTTGTGGGCATTTGGATGTGGAAGGAAAGCAAAAAATCTTTCATGGCTCCCTATCTTTATTGCCTCAGACACTGAGATTTTTTCAGGAATATTGAATTGACTTTGAATTGCTTTCCTTGCACGTTCTCCCAGCACCACAATTACTTTTGCCCCGGCCAGTTCTAAAGTTCTCAACAAATAGGCTTTAACACATTTATTTTGCGCTCGTTCTACGCCAATTTCCTTATGGGATTTACAATGCACTATTTCGGTAAGTGCATAATCAATTCCTGGAAGCACATCCCGTTCAAATAACTCCATAGCACGTTGCCGGACTGCTGCCCAGAACTTAACAGCATGGCTATATGTCCCGTCCATTAGTAAGGATTTCGTACCATTTACGATCCATTCCTTGCGTCCCCCTCCAAAACGATAACTGAAGTAATCTTCCATATCATCGTCTGACCAAGACCAATTTGGGTAGTTTTCACCAGCGCCAATTGATGGATTTGAACTCAGAAAAAGAATAGGAGCTTTCTCTATATGTCCACTCCAAGGCTCAGGTACTTGAAAATCGTCTAAATTGAGCGACTTTTGATAATTAACAATTTCGCTACATGGATGTTCAGCAGCAGGATTTTCTCGACAGAACCGTGCATGGGGGCAATGAGCAATTTCATGTAGCAGAGTTATCTCAGGCATTTTAAATGTTGGATTGCTGAATGTTTCAATTATTTGCGGCTTTTCCAATACCCAGGCTCTCGACTGCAATGCGTTACTGCGAGAATCAAAATGTACTACATAGTATTGCACAGCTTCAGAATATTCAGCAAGTGCTTCAGGATGAAATACATATTTCATGGATCGAGCAACAGCCTCACTTGAGCTAAGGCTTCATCCCCCGGAATTGCTTGGACAGCACCGCTTCGGATCTCGTTACGTCGTCTATGAGCCTCAGTTGTCCAAGCGGCCTGAATCATTGGGTCGATATCGAATTCTAAACTTTCTGCGAGTTTTTCTGCCAAAAGTGCTCTTGATTCTCTAGGCAAAGATAAAAGCTCTTCTGTTAGTTGTTCAATTGACCGCATAGCTCTTCGCCAAATCCTTAATTACGATCGTAATGTAACAGATTTTAGACCAATAGAAGGTCATTGAGCTGGGGTTAATTTGCTTTGCGATAGTTCTGAGCCTGTGATATGGAGTAGATTGTATACGCGATATCGAGTATGCCAATCGCGATCAGTGCAATTCCTACTCGTTTTAAAATGATGCGATAGTTGTACATTTGTTTTAAAAAGATCGCAGCGATCGCTTCCAATCTGATTTAAGTCTTGGCGGTAGCTTTATGCAAGCTAGATATCTTCCTCTGTAATCCCAGCATCCTTGAGAATAGCTCTTAACGTTCCAGTAGGTAAGTCTCGATTGCTATGCACAGGAATAGAGAGAATAACTGCAATATCGTCTTTTCCGTAGATATGGTGGCTACCAGTGATTCTTTTTAGTTCCCAACCATGTTGCTCAACAATTTTGCAAAGTGCTTTGCCAGAAACAGATTTCATAGAGATAACTCAATTAACTGTTTTTCGGGGGCAAGTTCCTTTTGTTGACTAGCGACTTCAAGCCAACCCTGAACAGCATCTTCGAGCATCTCTAACAACTGTTCATAGCTCTCCCCCCAGGTGTGACAACCTGGAAGGGCTGGAACTGAACCGCACCATACACCATCTTCTTGCCAAATAATTACCTTGATTTTCATACCCAATCTCTAATAGCTATCTGCTAATGATTTTAACGCACAATTTTATTTTTTTCAATCTGGCGATCGCATCTTGCTGGTGTCTATTGCCCCTCCTGAATACTTTGTCCTTTTAAGTAATTCATATAGTTTTTCAACAGAATCAATACTTTTTAATGCTTTTGATGTTAGTAGCCTAATTATTACAGCGCGTGACACTTCAAGCATAGTTTGATGGTCTGATTCACTTATGTTTTTGTTTCCTGAATGGACAATTGCCGATCTCAAACTGTAGAGTTTTTTAACCTTCGATTCGATTTCCATCCTTTCCTCAATAGATTCACCCAATATAAGAGCCGCACCCTCTGATATTTGATTAAGAATAGATGGAGTGATAATTGTATTCTCATTATATGTGAAAATTATTTCTAGTGCAATTGCGGATTTTAGAAAAGCACTCTGCGGTGATAGTTCTGCAATTGATTGGCCTATCCATTCAATAGCTAAAATAATTCTTTTCTGAAATTTATTTAGATTATTTGTGCTAGCCAAGTCCCAAACATATTTATAGCCTGCTTCATTGCTTATAATATAGGGGTTATCTAATGGTAATAGCTCTATAGCTCCATGATTACTTGATCGCGTAGACGGTAGACCATCTTCAGAGAATATGTATGCGCGTCGATTACGCCAGCCTTGATAATTTAAAATCCCAACCTCAAAGCGAGATGTTGGATATCCTATAACATAACGAAGAACTAACTCAAACCGCTCAAACTGCCGATCTGCAATTTCAACAGCTTTTTCAAAATGTCTAGCTTTCGCTTTCCACTCAATCAAATATTCTGGGGTATCCTGAAGCCAAATATATTGAGGCTTTAATTCTGTCTTTGACTCAATAGCCTCTTTATGAGACTGAAAGTCATATACCGCATATTCCCCTAGCAGTAATGGGGAACTTGGATTGCTAAGAGTTATCCCATATATGTCTCTAAATACTGAAAATATTTTTTTCTCTTCTGATTTTAACTGATCGCAAAATGAAGTCACATCGTGTTGCTTAGCCGAGTTACCATGCAGAATTAAATCACGAAAATAGTTGATAAGCAAATCTTGATATTTCTCTAACGTATAAGTGCTTTCTATTTCGGCATCTGAGCTGAATGCTCTCGCTATTGCTTCACAATACTTGAAATTATTTTGGTCTACGAAGTTAATGGCATCATCACCCAACCCAAAGCTATGACGTGAAACATCACGCCCGAAGTAATCTCCGCCGATTTCAGCCAATCCTATAATTTCGTTTACAGTATCAAGAAGATTCATAAGTATCCTTATAAATATAATTGCTAATCGTATAGCAGATACGCTACAATAATCATACAAGAATAAAATACCGCAATTTGCTCATGTATGTCAACCCCTTCTTACTCCCCGTCGGCATCTCTTTTTCTCAATCGATTTCGGCGCACAATCTGACTTAAATATCTTACTTACCGCACTGAAAGAAGTTACCTAATAAATCCTCCCAATCCGCGATCGCTATGCTCTAATTAATAAAGCATCTGTCCTTTCACCATCGGATAGACATGACCCAAAGCCTCAACCCCACAACATTACCCCCCGCCTTTCCCGATCATACTCAACTACCTGACTCCGACGGCACGTTTGTGAAAAACTTCCAAGAACATCCCCAGAGTATCCTACTCACTGATTCCCTGGAAACCACATTGCAAACCCTCCACCCCGACGGACAATATGCGATCGGGCAAGATTGTGGCATTTACTGGCGCGAAACCGAGCCTCCAGAACGCGGAGCCGAAGCCCCTGACTGGTTCTACATTCCCAACGTTCCACCCCTGTTAGATGGCGAAATTCGCCGCTCTTATGTGTTGTGGCGCGAGTATATTGTGCCATTAATTGCTATCGAATTTGCGAGTGGAAATGGAGCTGAAGAACGAGATAATACTCCCTTATCTCGCTTACCCGAAGGTATCAACCAGAAACCAGGAAAGTTTTGGGTATATGAGCAAATTATTCGGATTCCTTACTATGCAATTTACATCATTAAAACGAGTGAATTGGAAGTTTATAATTGGGTAAATACTCGCTATCGCCGCTTGCAACCAAACGAGCGCGGACATTACCCGATCGAGCTGATGGGAGTAGAGTTAGGAGTGTGGGAAGGTAACTATCAAAATCAGCATCAGCGATGGTTACGTTGGTGGGATAATGAGGGGAATTTGTTGCTAACTGGTAGCGAACAGGCTAGACTCGAACGCCTCAATACTGAACAGGAACGCCAACGTGCCGATCGCGCGGAGCAAACTCAACGGGATGCTATTCCCCAACTTCTGGCAATGGGTTTAACTGTAGAGCAAGTAGCTCAAGCGCTGTCGCTGTCAGTGGAAGATGTGCAGAGATTGGGGTAAAGTGCGATCGCATTGAACTCACGTTAACTTAGGTTTAGGGAGTTAAGCTATCATCTAATGGGCTACCTGATTTAGCAAAATAAATCCCAGATAATACTACTAAAAACGTTAAACCGTTTAAGAAATTTAATTGTTCAGCAAAAATTGCCCAGGCTAAGACTGCTGCAATGACAGGTTCCAGCAACATAATTAGAGAGACAAAGCTAGATGAAAATTGTTTCAGGCTATAAAATAATGCCCCACCTCCAATTAAGTTGCACAAAAGTCCTAAACCAATAACAGATAACCATCCAGAAAGAGAAGCTGGCAATAATCTATCTTCAAATATCAGTGCACATGGCAACAGTAATAGGCAGCTAAAAATACTGTTCCATATTAAAATTGTAGTTGTCCCAAATTTAACTCGTAGCTGCTCTGTTACCAAAAGTACAGCAGCGTAGAAAAGGGCAGATAGTAATGCAACACTGTCTCCTATTAATGTATCTCCCTCGATATGAAAATCTTGAAAACCAATGATGAAAGTTCCTCCTAGCGCTATGATTGTACCTATTAAAAAGCGACGATTAAAACATTGGCTTAACAGTAACCACCCACCCAAAAAGGCAAATATAGGAGTTGTGTTATGGAGTAGATTAGAGTGAGCAACACTTGTTTTTGTCAGAGACCAAGCCCAAGTTACCAAGCAAGCTGAGTCGAAGCTAGCAATTAGGAATAAGTAGAAAAAATCCTTGGCAGTATAAACTTCTTTCGCAGTAGTAGGTGGCGAATCGCTCCGCTTATCCCAAAGTATTCTAATACCATTTCCCAAGATTAAAGCTAGGCTAGTAATCCAAAAACGATTAAATATTGTTGCGTAAGGGCCTAACTCATTTTCAGTTATGCGAGTCAGGATTGGTGAAAAGGATAGGGTAATAACAGCAACCACTAAGGAGAGAATTGCCCAAATGGGAGATTTTTCAGTTGACACTATGAGCTTCCTTAATAGTCATTAAATAATGTTGTTACTTGATATTGTATAAGCAAGGTATTGATTTTGTCCGATCGCTGCTGTAGGTCGCGAAACCTCTGGTTCTTCTACCTGACTCCTTTTTCATTCAGAGTTTAGGGATGAATAGTTTGTGAAGCTAGCTTTTGAGGTAATCTGCAATAAACTCTCCATATTTCTTCTTAGCTTCAGCGGGAAGAAAAGAAAAGCCACGAAGTCTTCCTCGGCAATTCGAGGAATTACACAAGCATTGAGGAACAGCAATAGAAATGTACTCCGTTGTCTCATAATCCCAGGTGATTTCTTCTCCTTCAGAGAGATCAACTAAAGCTATAAAATTATATCCTCCGAACTGATTATTTTTAATGCCAGTATTAGGGTGACAGGAGTGATTAATTAATCTGGCAGGAATATCCATTTCTATGTGTAAATTAAAGTTCATTTGGAAAGAGTGAATGGTTCTCTCTTTCAGAACTTCAACCCGTCGTCCAATAACAACGACTTCTCCTTTTTTAAAATTCCGAGTGGCAAAAACACTATTTCCTTTGTTAGTTTGTTTAACAAAAATACCTGCGTGAGTTTTTGCGATCATTATAATTCTTGCAAAACTTTTAAACTGCTTTAAATTAACGCTCGGTTTACAAATCCCCCAAAATTTTGACCTTAGTTTTTACCACTAGGGTTAGAGATTAGCAGAACGCGATCGCACTGTCAACTGTATCATATATGACCAAATACAAGTAAAGTATTTAAAATTTGCCAATTTAGTCAAACTCTTCCGTTTGGTCTGCTGCCATGCGTCTGCAAGGTGTTCAGTCATCGCCTCGACTGTAAGCTTAGCCAACAGATTCGGGGAACGCGCAAAGGACTCATCCCAGCCACACCGATCTTCAAGTTCTTCTAAGATAGGACTTACGCATAGAGTCCCAGAAACCGGGTTTTTGAGATTATCTGTGGATCAGGGCAAAGTATTTTCGTAAAAAACCCGGTTTCTTTGGTTGGTTGCGTAAGTCCTGTAATATCATCGTTGCGATTCTTTCTACTACTCATCACTTAACTGTCGAAGCTTATCTCGAAAATAGCAAAAGCTGGGGGACAAGTTATTTTCTACGTCCATAAAAGGGGGAATCTTTTTAGCCCAATTACTCTTTTCTAAACCAATTGCCTGCCCACCTTGTTTAGACAAATTTTGGGAACCACCAGAAAACACTGCGTCGGCTAACTTTTCCCACGTACCACATATACTATCATTTTTATATGAATTTATGACAGTTTCCTTTACTTTTGGATAAGCTGCCTTTACTGCTGCAAAATCACCTAGATACCATGCTTCTCCTTCCTCAATTGCAATGCAAAATTGCGTCTTTGGCTTAGAATTATACTTATCTACAATGTCAAGTAATTCTTTACGAAAGGTACTGAGACATCGATCGTCAAGATCGCAGATCACAATCAAGACAGCAGGAGAATTTGAAGGATATTGAGAGAATGTTTTGCCGTAACCTTCAACAAGTCGCGGAAGTTGATCGAGCAAAATTCTTTTTTTTGCCTCTGAAGCAGATTTTAAGTCTTTAGGAATCCGCCCAATTCCTTTATAGGAAATGATCTTAAATGTATGTTGTTCGGTGTCAATGATTTTGGGTACAAGTATTTCAAGAGCAGCTTTTCCAGAAACATCCTCAACAAGTATTTCAAAGTGCATTTATTCACCTTTTATCCAAGTAGTCACTGTACCACAGTCCACCAAGAGGTAAGCCTTCAGAAACCAGGTTATTAATGAGAGGATCTTCACTAGATCGTCTGATTGTCGAAAAACCATCATCGCCCTTTTCAAGTACCCAAACCTCATCAGGTTCAAGAGCATCTACAAAATAGGGTTGATGTGTTGTGACAAATATTTGCGATCCACTTTTTAGACCTGTAGCGTGTTCTCTAAATTCTCGCGCCAGGGTTTCTAAAAGTTTATGGTAAAGTCCATTTTCTGGTTCTTCAATGCACAAAAATGGCGGTGGTGAAGGGTCTTCTAAAAGTAAGAGATAGGCAAATACTTTCAGTGTTCCGTCTGACATTTGTTGAGCATAAAACGGGTCTTGAAAACCTCGATCGTTGAACCGAAGCAGGAGTCTACCATCTGAACTTCTTTCGGTGCTAATCTTTTCCACGCCTGGGATCTTGCTAGAGATTTTTTGTAGGATTAATTCAAAATTTTGGGGATGCTCTCTTTCCATAAACTGAACTACATTTCCCAGATTATCTCCATGAATATTCAGATGTTTTTGTGGCCCAGCCAGAGGTAAACTCCGCGCAGCATCCGGTGTAAAGTAGCTGAGATACCATCCTTCAATAAATCTACGAAATGCGGAAATTCTTGGGTGTTGTTTGAGCGCTCCCAAAGTTGCAATTCCCAGTTTTCGCTTGTCATCAAGTTCAACTAACTCAGTTTCTTTACTTTCCTCTGATGTTTCACCGCTCTCTATTTTTTCTATTAAAGTAATTAAATTAAATTCTCCTTTGTCTTCATCAACTTCCTTACCTCCCTCTTCACCCTTCCATGCTACACCCTGACCTTCATTTAAAATCAAAAAATAAAAGAGTCGTCCTCTGGTTTGCCCTTTTCTCGCTTGTCTAAGTCTCTCTCGTTTTACATAAGGTCTTCCATAATCGTCAATATCTATTGCCAACTCATAGGTAATTGGTCGAGTGTTACGATCCTCTTTATAGTAAATATGAAACTCAATACTACCATCTTGTCCTTGGGATCTAATTCTATTGAAACCTCCACGTCCACGCAAATCACAAGCCTCCTCAACGCCTACTTTTAAGCAGTCTGCAAGAAAGCCAAAAGTATCGAAAAGTGTGCTTTTACCAACACCATTCTTACCGATAACTGCTGTCATAGGAGTTAGTGGCTTTGTCTTCTGTGTATTCGACAGTTTTCCCATAGTAATATCACGCAGGGAGCGGTAATTTATTACTCTAAATCCTTCTATTTTTGCCATGTGAGTTCTTCTGCTCAATTAAGACTGTTATAAGTTACTCTAACCAGATCGCAATGATTTTAAAGTGAAGTTAAATAACTCCAGGCTAAAGCCAACAAAACAGCCACGATCGCGCCAATTAAAGTATTGAAAATATTCACCACTTCATTCGTTAACCAGTCAAACTTAGATTGCAACGTCGCACCAATTACACTCTCTACATTAGTAGCAACAAAAGCAGCGATTACACAAAATACTAATCCTGTCAAGTCAATTAAATTAACCGCCCAGCCAAGAAGTGCGATCGCCACTGAAGCCACAACTCCCGCCAATGTACCCTCTAAACTTACCGCCCCCTCAGTACCTCTGGGTACGGGTTGCAGCGTAGTAATCAGAAATGTCCGCTTACCGTAAGCTTTACCGATTTCACTAGCGCAGGTGTCGGAAAGCTTAGTGCTAAAACTAGCCACGTAGCCCAACATTAATAGGGCAATAACCCCCTTAAAATCCCCTGCGTAAGAGGGGGGCAAGATACCGACGATAAACACGCCCAAGGCGCAAAAAGCAGCGATCAGAGCAGAACCCCAGACATTCTCCGGCCCTCTAGCGCCGGAACGCTTTTCCGCAATGCCTTCGGCTTCTTTTTGGGCTAAACCAACGCGAGTAACCGCCGAACCCACTAGAAAATAGAACATTACCACTACATAGCCTTGCCAGCCCAAACAGCCCCAGATGAGTACGCCCAACAGCCAAGCGTGAAATAACCCTGCGGGAGTGAGTAACTTTTTGGGCGAGAGGTTAGCGATCGCGAGTAAAACTGTATTTAGTGCGATCGCTACCACCCAAGGATTGAATAACAATGAATAATTAAAGAGGAATTCAGAGTTCTGCATTTTGACGAATCCACCTAATTATGAACCAAGTTATCTTTCATCTTGCCTTCCCTGTTACCGATATTGCCCAGACAAAAGCCTTTTACAGGGATGGCTTGGGCTGCGAAATCGGTCGCGAAAGCCCTAATTCCTTAATTTTAAGTCTTTGCGGTCATCAAATCGTCGCCCACATCAGCCACGAACCGCTAACGCCGCAACGCGGTATCTATCCCAGACACTTTGGGCTAGTTTTTACCTCTGAGGCCGATTGGGAAGCTTTGTTAGAGCGATCGCAACAAAAGGGATTACAATTTTATCAAGAAGCTAAAAGGCGATTTGTGGGTTTACCTACAGAACATCGCACTTTCTTTTTAATAGATCCCTTTCACAACATACTAGAGTTTAAATATTACCGCGAAACTGAGGCGATTTTTGGTCATAGCGAATATGCCCAGGTTGGGGATGCGGTTTAATTGGTGCTGCCAATGCTTCAGCAACCGCCTCTAAACTCTTGCTGTGTCTGACCATATTGCCATGAGCAAAAATCGGTAATTTTAACTCTTTACCTACTGGTATTTGCGAGCTAGTAGCTGGAACAATGATGAAATCCCAATCAGTCCAGATTGAGGTAAAATTTATCTGTTCGAGCATAGAAATATCTCGATTTAAGTCTTCAATAAAAGCACTTTTGGGGCGCATCTGTACGCAGCCTTTTCCCCAAAGACTGTAGGCCATCCAAGTGCCGTTATGAGGGGCAGAGATAGCGATAAACCTCTGTACTCGGTTAATTCCACCTAATCGCTGTACATAATAGCGGCTGACTAAACCACCCATGCTTAAGCCAACTAGATCGAATTTCTGTTCTAAGCCAAAGGTTCGATCTGCATAATCTGCTACTCTGCCCGCTAATTCATCAAGGCCGACATTGCCGTAATTAGGAGTGAGATTTAAGCTATATACCTGCCAACCTAAGTTGGTTAAATAAGCAGATATTCTCCGAAAAACCGTTGAGTTTACGAAGAGTCCGTGAATTAGTAGCACTGGGTTGCGGTCATGGTTGCTGTTCATTTTTCAATTGATTAATAGGTAAACCTATATAACAGTTAACAGTTAACTATTAACAATTTTTTGAATTTTCAACTCCTTAATTGGGGCTTCAAGTTCTTGGACTATTGCTTGTAAGACCTTGGGATCGCTCTTCATCAAAGAGTGCAGCAAAACGTTGTATTTAATCTCTTTACCTATAGGCATTTGGGAACTTTGAGCGGGGATAATCATGCCATCAAAAGGAGTCCAGATTGATGTAAAATTGATGTCTTGCAGCATGGCAGCATCATAATTCAAATCCCGCAAAAAACTACTAGCAGGACGCATTTGCACGTACCCAGGTAGCCCGCGAGAGTAAGCGGTTTGGGTTCCGTAGTGAGGGGAAGAAATGGTGATGAAGCGTTGTACGCGGTCAATTCCACCTAACCGCTGCACGTAGTAGCGGCTGACTATGCCGCCCATGCTGAAACCGATTAAATCTAAAGGCTGTTTTGGCTTAAAGGTGGTGTTAATGAATTCTGCGAGTTGCTGGGCGAGGAATTCAAGACCCAGGCTGCCGTCGTTGGGGGTTAAATCGAGGCTGTAGACTTGCCAACCCCGCTGGCTCAAGTATGCTGTCATCTGGTTAAAAATGGCGCTTGTGTCCCAGATGCCGTGAATGAGTATCACTGGGTTGCGATCGCTTAAACTATCCATCTTGTTTTTATCATTGTTTCCTCATTCAAGCTTATACCTTCGCCAGAGTCGCTCACAGACACTGTGGGACACCTTATTAATCGGCTCAAAGTCGTAATTAGAAAGTAGCTGCGATCGAGGTAGAATAATTTAGTTATCTAGAACGGCAGAACGGCGGCGTTACGTAAGTATCGAAATTAAATGAAAATTAAGCGCTAATTCTGAGATAATTTGTTAACAAGTGCAAAGAAGCTCTGCACTTGCTGCCTGCAAGCTACTCACGCTAAGCATCAATACTTACTAAGGCTTTTATGTAAAGTTTGATGAATAAATATAGACAAAAGTTGCAATAGCTCTTAGTCTGACTTGGTTGTAAAGCTTGTAGACATTTCTCTAAAAAAAACAAGGAGTAAATGTAATGTTCGGATTTATCAAAAATTTGTTTGGTGGCATTTTTGGTTTTTTGGCTAGACTCTTAGGCATTAAGAAGTCTGAGTATTTCTTAGAATTGGACAAGGCCCCAGAAAACGGTTCAGCGAAAACTGAGTCCCCTTCAGCTAAGAAGCCTGAGCCTGTTGCTGCTCAGTCGTTGGTAGCAGTAGCGGCACCTCCAAAATCTGCAAAGTCGCAGAAAAAGGAACCTGTTGCGGCTAAACCTCAGAAGGCCGAACCTGCACCGAAGCCTGCTGTTGCTGTGACTAATGGTAAGGTTCCAGCTCAGGCTGCATCAACGATAACTTTTGCTCCCGATTATTTAATGCCAATACCGACGACAAACCGCAGGCTTCCCGGCCCCAACATGAACAATTTTCGAGATATGGCTCGCGGGATGAAAACCTCTAGGTAAGAGAGTTTTGAATTTTGAATTTTGAGTTTTGAGTTTTGAGTTTTGGGTTGTTAGTCAATTCAAAACTCAAAACTTTTATAAAAGGATATTAAGAAGGAAATTTATTAAGAATCTCAGTCTCTTTAGACCTGAGACTATCAAGTATCTTGACCTTGACTTTTGAGAAAAACTAGCACGCTGTACAATTGAAAAGCTGCATCCCAAGCACTTTCGGATTTGCGCTCAATGTCAATGTGGGATTTAAGTCGGCTTAACATTTGGGTGTAATTTAAAGCTGTCTCTGCAAAGGGAGTAAATTCAGACCAGAGGTTGACGGATAGCTGCTGATTGAAGGTTTCTACTAAGTTGTTCCAGTTGATTCTGGCAGTATTTTGGGAGTTTTGAGTTTTGATCTCTGACTCTTTTATTTTTTCGGCTGTAATGCCTTTTTGAAATTGATAGGTTTGGTCGCATAGCCGCAATATGCACTGTCTGCTGGGTAGGTGCAAGTCACAAATTTGGGCATAGTCTTGGGTGATTTCTTTATGGCGGAATTTTTCACTGCGTCGGTGAGGAGAGTAGTCCATGACTTCGATAAACAGGGGCAATAGTCCCTCGACGCGCTGGCTCACTTCTGACCAGTTGAATGTGAGAGAGCCAAGCTGGTCGAGTTCGTTTTTGCATACGGCGGTGGGTTGGGGAGAAAGGGACTGGAAATATTGGACTCGAAAGACTTGAATTTTTTGGATGTCGGCGAAGGTTGCCCAGAAGACGGGAATGCCTGCGCTGAGTAGTTCTTCTCCATAAACCCGCAATTCTCCAACTGTACCTGTTTTGTATAACCGCCAGCCGCGACTTTGGATTTGCGTCCGGGCAGTATAGGGGTCAATTTTGAGAATTCTACTTATATTTTGGATAGCGGCGGGTTTATTTTCTGGGCTGACGGGTTCTAGGATTAAGAGTCCAGGTTCGGCGTTGCGTGGGTCATTTTTAGAGAGTGCGATCGCATCTTTTCGTCGATTTTGTTCTATGGTTTCGAGCCGTTGGATGGCCTGACGGGTTTGAGCGACTATTTTAGGGCTAGTAGTGTCCCGTAGCAGTTGCCGATAAATTTTTTCGGCGGATTCTAGTTTGTTGGTAAGTTCGTAGTAGCGTGCAATGTAGAACTTCACCCAGGGGTTTTCGGGAGAGTCTTTCTGTAGCTGTTTAAGCAATTGGGCCGCTTTTCGGTAGTCTTTGCCATCCAGGGCGGAGGCAACCTGATTAATGTCATTCATGGGGTTGGAGGAAAGGTCTTCTGATTATATCTTGACTGATATTTGGTAGGTTTCGCCAGTCCTCATCAGCGGCATTCAGAAGCTTTAATCAACCCCTACATGGTTGGCTTTTTAGAGTATGGTTCCTATAAACAAAACCGCGATAAGCTGAAGGCGATCGCGATTGATAGAGTAGATCCTTTCTTGCCAGCATATCCCCTCAAGTGACGAAAACAAACTCGGTTTAGTAGAAGGTGTAAAGTTTTGTAAAAAGCGATCGCCGATGAATTTCGGTTGTTTTGTGGATCTGTTCAACCAGTTTTCTCTGTTTGAGCCGTTTTTAATAAAAAGGAGATAAAGACTCAAATCCTTAGCTGGTAAGGATTTAAACCTGACCGTAAGACTACAGAAAGCTTCGGACAAAGGTGGAGGCCCTATTGCAGCATTGCCTCGTGGTACTTGTGGCGCAGTTTGGAACTAAAGCCAGTTTGAGGACTGCTGCGAAAAGGGGAGAAGATGCGATCTCGCTATTGCCTCATATCTGTCTCACACGAGGACGAATACTATAAGGTCAAGTACGCTGCTAATATAATAAGATAATAATATCTTTATTTTTCTGTTTAAAAACACCCCCAAAGGAGTAAAAATGCCGAAGGATAGTCTAAACGTTAGCTTAGATGCCCTGATACCTAGAGAAGATCTTGAAGTTCAAGGACAACAAAATCAAGTAAGAAGCAATGTTGTTCGTACAGTTGTCTCAATTCGAGATTTAGAAAAAGATTCTTTCTTCTACCCATATTTAAGGAAGCCAGATTTCCAGCGCGAAACTAATGAGTGGGATTCTCAGAAGATTTGTGAGTTTATAGAAAGTTTTTTGGATGGAGATTTAATCCCAGCAGTTATTCTTTGGAGCAGTTCTGGCAGTAACTACTTTGTCATTGATGGTTCACATAGACTAAGTTCTTTAATTGCTTGGATAAATGATGATTATGGTGATGGCAAAATTTCTAAAGATTTTTATGATGACATTGTAGAAGAGCAGAAGAGTGCTGCTCAAACGGTAAGAAAACTAATTGACGAAAGTATAGGTTCTTACAAGTCTTATCAATCTTTTCAATCTTTAAAACAGCATCAAGGAGACCAAAAAATTCTTGATAGAGCCAGAAATTTAGGTGCTTTAGGTATACAGCTCCAGTGGGTTGAAGGTGATGTACGCAAAGCGGAAGATTCTTTCTTCAAAATCAACCAAAAAGCAGTGCCAATCAGTGAAACTGAGATCCGTTTGTTACAAGCTCGAAAAACACCTAATGGTGTTGCTGCTCGTGCCATCATGAGAAGTGGTAACGGACATAAATATTGGTCAGACTTTTCCCAAGAGAAGCAAGAAAACATTGAGAAATTAGCTCAAGAAATACATCGGCTCATTTTTGAACCCAAGCTGAAAAATCCTATTAAGACTTTAGATGTACCAATAGTAGGAAATTTGTCATCTTCAGAAAAGCTTGATCTAATATTAGAGTTTGTCAATATAGTTAATGATATAGAAGAAGATAATCAATTGGGAGACGATTTAACGGGAGAGAAGACAGTACAACTGTTAAGAAATTGCAAAAAAGTAGCTCAAAGAATAAATAGCAAAGACCCTTCATCTCTTGGTCTTCATCCAATAATATATTTCTATACGAGTGCTGGAAAGTCTAAAATTGGATCTTTTTATGGGGTTGTTACCTTGATATTAGATTTAGAAAAAACTAAATCTTTTCGTAAATTTATAGAAGTTAGAAAAGATTTTGAATGGGTGATTTGGCAAGATGATATGGTTCCACAGATTGTCAGTAAGAGCAGCGCAGTAAAGGCGAGAGAAAAGGTTAAAGATTTTTATCTACAAATCATTAACAAATTATCTAAAGGAGTAGACAAGAAAAATGTCATGAAGGAGATAGTTGATGAAAAACTTTTTGGTACTTTAAAAAGAAAAACCAAAGGAAATACCAGTGAAACTGAAAGTAAAGAATTTTCACGGGAGACAAAATCAGCAGCATATATCAGAGATGCTTTACCTGGTTCTCCACGATGTAAAATTTGTGAAGGCTATCTCCCCAGTGGCTTTAGCTCTATAGACCATAAAATAAGAAAAGCAGATGGTGGTTTAGGTACTTTAGAGAATGCCCAGTTGACTCACCCATACTGTAATACAACAGTCAAAAATTGAATATTCCTAGATTAGCCCTAAAATTAACCCTAAAATTACCTACAGCTAGAGGACGTTAAGGCTAAGCTGAATGGCACTGGCATAAGCAGCGATAGCGCTCCCGGTGAGCGCTCAGAGGTTTATGAACCAGTTCCTAGAGGCATCACCGTTCCCAAACGGGAAAATTGTACGCTAAGGCTGAAAGCTTTATCCATCAGGCATTTCAGCCTTAGCGTTAACTAACTCATTTTTTACTTCCTTACCATCTAAAAAAAAACCCGCCTGAGCGGGTTAAATTTATATAGTCCGCGAAGGCGGACTTTGTTCGTGTAGCCGCGAATTCTATTCGCCCGCTATTCCCTAATTAAGCCTTCACAGCCACCTTCTCAGTAGCATCAGCACTCGCTTCAGGAGAACTAGCTTCAGAAGGCGGTACAACTTGCCAGAACTTAGGCAAATATTCCGACCAATTAGCCAGAATATGCTTCGCCTTCTCGGAACCAGTGCGATCGCTATGATCCTGAATTAACTCTTTCAATTGTTGCTCGCCAGCAGGGGTAATTACCCGCTGAACCTTCACAATCTCAGGGTTGACATGATTGGGGAAACTGCCATCCTCATCGAGGAAATAGCCCAAACCGCCAGTCATACCCGCACCGACGTTACGGCCAACTGTACCCAAAACCACGACAACGCCGCCAGTCATATACTCGCAGCAGTGATCGCCAGCACCCTCGATTACCGCTTTCGCCATCGAGTTGCGAACCGCAAACCGTTCCCCTGCTTTACCATTAGCAAACAGAGTTCCCCCCGTTGCGCCGTATAAGCAAGTATTGCCCACGATCACGTTTTGTGCAGGGTCATAAGTCGCACCAGCAGGGGGTTTGATGGCAATTTCGCCGCCGTGCATTCCTTTACCAACGTAATCATTAGCCTCCCCTGATAAGCTGAGAATCATCCCTGGCAAGTTAAATGCGCCAAAGCTCTGACCCGCACTACCAGTGAAGTTGAGGTTGATTTGACCTTCAAAACCGCTGTTGCCATGTTGAAGTGCGATCGCGCCACTGAGTCGGGCTCCGACAGTGCGATCGGTATTCACCAAGGGGATGTTTTTGGTAACGCTACCATGATTGCCGATCGCGGCCTGAATCTCAGCATCCGCTAACAAATTGTCATCCAACACTGGCCCATTGGTGTGAACGTCGCTATGTACTAAGAAACTGCGATCGCTCTTAGTATCTGGTAACTGCGTCAAACAGTCCAAATTCACAGATTGAGTCTTAGTCAAATGCACGCCTTCGCGCATTTTCAGCAAATCAGCGCGGCCAATAATATCATTGAGCGATCGGTATCCCAATTTTGCCAACAAACTCCGCACTTCCTCCGCCACAAAGTAGAAGAAGTTAACAACGTGCTCCGGCGTACCTGGGAAACGCTTCCGTAGGTGTTCCTGCTGAGTTGCCACCCCCACCGGACAGTTATTAGTGTGGCAAATCCGGGCCATAATACAGCCCTCTGCGATCATCGCCACTGAGCCGAAACCGTACTCTTCACCGCCCATTAATGCGCTCATGACGACATCCCAGCCGGTTTTGAAGCCGCCATCCACTCGCAACACGACGCGATCGCGCAGCTTATTCTCCATCAACACCCGGTGAACCTCAGTTAAACCCAGTTCCCAAGGGGCTCCCGCGTGTTTAATCGAAGACAGGGGCGAAGCACCCGTCCCGCCGTCGTGTCCAGAAATTTGAATTACGTCAGCATTCGCCTTAGCGACACCAGCCGCGACTGTACCGATCCCAACTTCTGCCACTAACTTGACTGAAACCCCAGCCTGGGGATTAATTTGGTGCAAGTCAAAAATCAACTGCGCCAAGTCTTCAATCGAATAGATGTCATGGTGGGGCGGGGGCGAAATCAGCGTTACTCCTGGCTTAGAACGCCGCAAATAGGCAATATACTGGCTCACTTTCGGCCCTGGCAATTGGCCGCCTTCCCCTGGTTTCGCACCTTGTGCCATCTTAATTTCGATCTGCTTAGCACTCATCAGGTACTCAGGTGTCACCCCAAAGCGACCAGAAGCAACTTGTTTGATGGCAGAGTTGGCTTTATCACCATTCCGCAAGCCCTGCAAGTGAGAGAAAGTCGGCGAAAGCCCAGCCTCACTCACATCATCTAGCACTTTGTATCGCTTAGGATCTTCGCCACCTTCGCCAGAGTTGGACTTTCCACCGATGCGGTTCATGGCGATCGCTAGGGTTTCGTGAGCTTCCGGCGACAGCGCCCCCAGAGACATCCCCCCCGTCGCAAACCGTTTGACGATATCCGCCACCGATTCTACTTCTGATACAGGAATAGCAGGGCGATCGCTCTGGAAATCTAATAAATCGCGCAAAGCAGTTACGGGCCGATGTTCCAACTGCTGCTTATAAACCTCGTAATGGTCGTAAGCGGTTTGATCTGGCGTTACCTTCCCATTCCCATTTTCCGACTTAAAGCTAGTTACAGCCTTGTGTAGCGCCTTCGCCATTTCCGGGCTATTCATGTGATATTCGCCGCCTGGCCGGAACTGGACAAAGCCATAATTTTCCAGCTTCTTACCGTTCAATTCGGGGAAAGCCTTACTGTGGAAGGAAATCACCTCAGTAGCTAATTCTTTGATACTCAAGCCGCCAATCCGAGAAACAGTCCCCCGGAAACCCAAATCCAGCAAATCGCCACCAATACCGATCGCCTCAAAGATTTGCGCCGCTTGATAGCTAGACAGCAGCGAAATCCCCATTTTCGACATAATCTTCAGCAAGCCATCTTCTACCGCCTTGCGATACTTAGCCTGAGCCGCTGCTAAGGTAATCTTAGCCAGTTTTCCGCGCTCCATCAGAGCTTGAGTCTTGGAATCAGACCACCAATGGCCGACGCTTTCCAAAGCCAAATAAGGACAAATAGCGATCGCACCATAGCCAATTAAACAAGCAAAATGGTGAGTGCTCCAGCACTGAGCCGTATCCACAATTAGCGAACCCTTCATCCGCAACCCTTCGCGGATCAAGTGGTGGTGAACAGCACCCACAGCCAGCATCGGCGGAATGTAGGTATATTCCGTACTTAAAACAGCAGAAGAAATTCCCCCTTCTTCCTTCGCCACGCGATCGCTGAGAACTATAATTTTCGCACCCGATCGGATCGCCGCCGCCGCCGCCTGACAAAGTTGCTTAACTGCGGCCTCCAAACCAGCCGGGCCTTGGGCGATCGCGTACAGCGTAGATAACTCCTTAACTGGGAAAGCTTCTCTACTCTTCAACCAAGCCAATTCCGCCTCATTCAATACCGGCGAATTAATCTTCAGCATCCGGGCATTTTCCGGCTTCGCTTCCAACAAATTCCCCCGTTCGCCCAACTGCATACTTAGAGACATCACCATCCCTTCCCGTAGCGGGTCAATCGGCGGATTTGTCACCTGAGCAAAACGCTGTTTGAAATAGTCATAAAGCAAATGTGGTCGCCCAGAAAGCACCGCCAGAGGAATATCATCCCCCATACAAAAAGTTGGTTCCTTCCCAGTGCTCGCCATATCCGCGATCACCATTTCCAAATCTTCCGCCGTATAGCCAAAAGCAGTTTGATGACGGAGTAAAGTTTGAGCATCCAGACTTGTACTCTGAGCAAAATCTCCTACTGGCATGGTCTGACGGTGTTTTTGCAACCATTCACCGTAAGGATATGCCTTCGCAGCCCGCTGCTTAATTTCCCAATTTTTCAGAACTTCATTGCTATCTAAATCAACAGCAATCATCTGTCCTGGCCCTAAGCGGCCTTTTTCCACAATATCTGCTTCGGGAATATCCACAACTCCTGCTTCCGAAGCTACAATCACCAAGCCATCTTTAGTAATACAATAACGAGCGGGTCGCAAACCATTGCGATCGAGGGTAGCGCCTACCTGTTTCCCATCACTAAATACCAACAGCGCCGGCCCATCCCAAGGCTCTTGAATGCCGCTGTAATATTCATAAAAATCGACAATTTCCGGATAGGGAGCCAAAGCTGGCTGATTTTTATAAGCCTCCGGCACCAAAATCATTAATGATTCTAAAGTCGAGCGGCCCGAACGTACCAGCAACTCCATGATATTGTCCAAATTAGCCGAGTCGCTGTTCTCTGCATCAACTGTAGGCTTAAAGGTAGGGACATCAGTCTCGTTCCAATATGGATGAGCCAAATCTGCTTCCCGCGCTGTCATCCAGTTAATATTGCCCAGGAGCGTATTAATTTCGCCATTGTGACCTAACAGGCGCATTGGTTGAGCCAGCGGCCATCGCGGCATAGTATTCGTACTGAAGCGGCGGTGATAGACCGCAAAGGGGCTTTTATAAGCCGGATTGGTTAAGTCTGTGTAAAATTCTCCTAACACGGCTGAACGCACCATGCCTTTATAGACAATTGTGCGTGTCGAAAAAGAGCAAACATAAAATTCTTTGCGGGGAAAACCCACCCGCTGAAACAGCGTTTCGCCAATAGTCCGGCGAGTGAGAAATAATTTCCGTTCCAGTGCATCTCCTTGCAATTGCTTGGAACTAATAATTAATTGTTCTATTTGTGGTTGATTTTCTCGCGCCTGTATCCCCAAAACTTCGGGTTTAACTGGAACTTCTCGCCATCCCACCAGAGTTAAGTTTTGATCGGCGAGGACTTGCTCAACCACTTGGCGAGCAATAGCGGCGTTCTCTTTGTCTGGGGGCAAAAATATCATTGCCACGCCGCTGTTTTCCGGTTTCGGAGCCTGGATTTGCTGCTGTGCAAACCATTCCTGTAATAATTCCCAAGGGATGGCCGTCATCAAACCCGCACCATCTCCAGAATCAGAGTCAGCACTACAACCGCCGCGATGTTCCAGACAAGTTAAAGCTGGCAAGGCTTTAGCAATAATTTCGTGTGTTGCAACCCCTGTTTGATTGGCTATAAATCCCACCCCGCAGGCATCTCTCTCTTCCACTAGCCACCTTTGGCCCGGATATGGAGTTCCTGAATTTTGGCCTGAATGTAGATCTCGGTTATGATTCACGCTCGTGTTACCCATGTCGATTGAATACTACTATTACTGTGTTTGTTTGATTGAGTCTTTGGTACTTTGGAAAGAGGGCTGCCAAGCGGTGGGAGAACGGTAAATCCTAAAACAGCAAAGAGCCAGAAAAGTTGATAAAAATTCACTATTTGTGCTGCTATGACCTTGCCCAGAAACCCTACTCGCAGATCCTAATTATCCTGACAGGTGGCCTGTGAAAATGTTATACAGAATACGCTATGCGTGCAGTATAAATTAAAAATTAAAAATTAAAAATTAAAAATGAGAGAATTCAATTTCTTAATTTTTAATTTTGCATTTTTACTTTTTAATTGCAGTGCTGGCATCAAGCTTGCCCTTGAATGGTTTCCCCGCCTGCAAGCTAGGCATTCTGGCTGCTTAGTTAGCTAATAAAACAGGCTCGTCATTACTTTAGCCCCCTTTTGTAAACTTTGCCATTTCGCCGCTTTGTTGACCCCATAGACGCAAAATCCACCCGCCCTCTCATAGGGTAGGTGCAATCTCGAAAGGTCAGTGCGGGGATAAGTCAAACCTTCCCTTTTTATTATTTGACATTCCCAGGTCTAAATCAACCGAGATAGTTGGTTGAGTATGGGTGCTTTAGAAACAAAAACCTAATTTTTGAGTTACGGCCTGTTGATTTTCCCCAGGCGTTAGTGCAGGGGATTCTAAGAGGATGTTACGAAGCAGGCTAAAACCTGGTTTTTTTTCGCAATTCCTCTCTAGGCTTGAGCCGCAGGGTTGCCAAGGAGGTTTTTGAGGAAAAATGGTTCTGTTATGATACAACACTCAAGCAAAAAGTCAACATTATGCTTAAAAGCCTTGGGCTTTTCACTCGTTTTTTGGTAAAGCCTGCGATCGCGATCGCTCTTTGTTTACTCGTAAACGAAGTCGCTAGAGGGGCAGAGGTGCGGGGGGACAGAGGAGCAGAGGTGCGGGGGGGCAGAGGAGCAGAGGGGGAATTTTTGTCTTCTATCTCCCCATCTCCCCTGCTCCCCATCTCCCCCGCTCCCTCGCTCCCCCGCTCCCCCGCTCCCCCGCTCTCTCTCTATTCCTCACAGAAAATATTGGCTCAATCCGTCGTATCACCTGCTAACGACCCAAACCAAGGTCGCCAAGTCTCTTTAAATGGTAACACTTTCAGGGCAGCTTGGAGCCAGCAGCCTGGTGGTGGGAATTCTAGCGTCCGCACTTGGATTGCTGATGTTAGCTTGATGGAAATAGCTGGTATTGAACTATTAAACTCTGGTGATGCTACTAAACAGCCGGTACAGTGGTTTTCCCAATCTCAAACAGATGGTCTTGCGACTCGTTTAACTCCTCAATACCGCTATCTAGATATTACAGATTTTGCCAAAAAAGCTGGCTGGCAAATCTCCACTGAGGGTAATACGCTCAAAATCTCGACCCAACCAGCAAAATTAACAGCAATTCGGGTAGGGAAACAAGAATGGGGCGATCGCATTGTTCTAGATTTAGATCGTCCCACTTTCTGGCGACTCAGCTACGTAGAACCACCACCTAGAACCCCAACCCCAAAACCTAAAGATACTCCAGACGATCCCACAAAACCAACAGGTAGAGATACGCCAGACGATCCCACAAAACCCCAAACACCGAAACCAACACCCCAAGTACGAACTCAGGAATGGCTAATTACAGTTGATGCTGTACTCGATCGCGCCCTTATAGCGCGTACTTTTGGAGCGGGTAAACATCTACAATCTCTCAAGGTAGAATCGTCCGCTAACCAAACTAAGATCCGAGTTAATATTCCTCTGGGTTGGCGGCCTCTAGTTTTTACTCTGGGAAATCGGGATCGCTTAGTCATCGACATTCGCCCCGATTCTTTGGTAGAAAGAGATATTCTTTGGGCTCCCGGATTGCGGTGGCGATCGCAATATCGCAACTTGGGTAATTCTAAGTTTCCCGTAGTCTGGCTAGAAATCAATCCCCGTCAGTCTGGATTGAAAATTAGACCAATTCTAAGTAATCCCCCAACTGACAGCGGTACTGCACCTTTATTACAAACAGCCGAACTCTCCAACATCGCTGCTGCTATCAATGGTGGCTTTTTTAACCGGATTAATCGCCTAGCCTTGGGAGCAATTCGGCGAGATAATCAATGGTTATCGGGGCCAATTTTGAACCGAGGTGCGATCGCCTGGAATGATAACGGAGACATCAAAATTGGGCGATTGAGCCTGCAAGAAAGCTTAATTACCTCAAAAGGAGAGCGTTTAGCTGTCACTCACCTTAATAGCGCCTACGTCCAAGCTGGTATTGGTCGCTACACTGCTAAATGGGGAACAAGTTACACCCCTTTCTCCGATGGCGAAATTATAGTCACAGTCCAAAACGAACAAGTTATTAGCCAATCCCCCGGAGGTACAGCAGGGAAAACCTCATTTCCCATTCCTGCTAACAGCTATTTACTGACCCTGCGTTCCAACCCGACAATAGCCAATCAGATCCCCGTCGGGACAAGCTTGCGCCTGGAAACTGCCACAGTTCCGGCCGATTTTAACCGCTATCCTTATATTTTGGGCGGCGGGCCAGTATTAGTGCAAAACAGTCAAGTTTTCCTAGATGCCAAAGCCGAAGGATTTAGCGATGCTTATGTTAAGCAAACAGCCATTCGCAGTGCAGTTGCGATCGCAGCTAATGGGAATTTGTTAATTGTTGCCATTCACAATCGCGCTGGAGGTGCGGGGGCTACTTTTAGCAATATTGCCCAAATCATGCAGCAAATGGGGGCTGTTGACGCTTTGAATTTGGACGGCGGTAGTTCTACAAGCCTTTATTTAGGAGGTCAACTAATCGATCGGCCGGCTCAGACCGCTGCTCGCGTTCATAATGGTATTGGAGTGTTTATTCAGCCTTAGAACGGTTTTAAGTAGATTGATACAATTAAACATGGGGTTCACTACGCCTTCATTCCTCTACAAAGCTTTAATAAGCGATCGTAACAAATCCGATACCGACTGACCCTGAGCAGCCGCGATCGCCTCTAGCTTCTGCTTATCCTCTGAATAAAGCCTCAGCAATATTGAAGAGTCAAAGGGGCGCTCTCTGCCGTAATTAAATTTATTTTTATAATCCGGCCCAAAATTGGGATTGCCCACCACCATAAAAAAACGATAACTCAACAATTCCATTATAACGCGATATCGCGCAACTATTTTATAAAAACGCTTAATACTAAGGCGATATCGCGTTATATTAATAAATAAGAGCCGCGCTAACGGCTCCTGTCAACTTAAATAATTTGTAGAGGCATTGTAACATGATTAGCTCAAAAAAGACCTTCATCTATTCCAAGGCTGCGATCGCACGTATCAAAGGAATCGCAGTAAACCTAGACACAATTAAAGGTAAGGTGGGCGCTCGCCGACAACCATCTTAGGCTATGAGTTACAAGCTTTTTACGTCGAGCGCCCACCCTACATATAGGATTAAAATCAACTATTGTCATTGCGAACCACGCGAAGCAATCTCAAGCTTTATCCCCTGAGTTAAAGCTTGTTTAAAGATCGAGCCAATATCGATGAAGACTTAATGTAGATTGGTTAATTAGTGGACAGCAACCAGAGTTAATTTGCTATGGTTAATTTCAGTGCCTTAAAGCTGAAGGAGAGAAAATCATGGTTCAAGTTCAAGAAATTTCTCAGGTTTCCACCCTACGCACATCTAGCAACTCGACTGGAGTTGCGGCTACAGAATTAAGACCTTGGGGTTCCTTCACCACTCTCGAAGAAGGAAGCGGATATAAGATTAAGCGGATTGAAGTAAAGCCAGGACATCGCCTCAGCCTGCAAATGCACCACCACCGCAGCGAACACTGGATTGTTGTTTCCGGTACTGCTAAAGTCACCTGCAATGATAAAGAAGAAATTATCTTTAGCAATCAGTCTACCTATGTCCCTCAATGTCACTCTCACCGCCTGGAAAATCCCGGCGTGATTCCTCTGATCCTGATTGAGGTACAAAATGGGGAATATCTGGGAGAAGATGACATTGTACGCTTCCAAGACGACTACGCCCGTACAGAATCTAAGGCTAAATAGAGAATTGAGGAAGTCATGAATCCTGAAATATGTAAAAATTATTCTGAAAGGCTGAATCCAGCCTTTGATTCTGACTTCTTAATTGTCATTCCTCTAGCAACCTTCTTGGCAGTTAGGGCACTCACTCATTGCTGAAACCTGCTTATTCTATTCCCTTCTTCTCTAGCCCCTAGCCCCTAGTCCCTAGCCCCTAGTCCCTAGTTATAAATTTTTTTAATGATTCACTTAAACAAACCAGCAGCCATTGAGGTAATGCGTCTTAAGTCTAAGCATCCCAATCCCAATGCTTTATTTCGGCTGGGGGTGGAATCTAGTGGTTGCTGTGGCTTGTCTTATACAATGGCTTTTGATGAAACTCTTAACCCTGACGATTTGGTGTATGAATCTGAGGGAATCCAAGTAGCGATCGCTCCACAGCAACTTAAGTATGTTAATGGTCTTACTTTGGATTACTCAGAGGATTTGATGGGGGGAGGTTTTCGATTTCATAATCCTAATGCTAGCCAAAATTGTAGTTGTGGTAATTCGTTTAGTCTAAGGGAATAAATCTCACGACACTTGCGGTTTAAGTTTAGCTTAGAGGCTGATGTTTAGGACTTAAGCCTTGACAAAATGGCTGTTTTGTGCATCTGCCTTTTAATAGGCGATCGCTATTCTCTTATGACCTAAGTTAATATGTCGGGTATTATTTCAAGCTTAATTAGACAAAATTTAGAACTGAATAATGCGGAAGTAATTTACTATTCTGGTTTATTTCAACAGCCAGAAAGCGATCGACTTTTTGCCAGCTTATTGACTCAGATTGAATGGAAACAACAGCCTATTAAAATCTTTGGTAAATCTGTCCTTCAGCCTCGATTAACTGCTTATTATGGAGAGCGGGCTTATACTTATTCCGGTGTGATGATGCAACCTTTACCTTGGAATATTCCTTTATTACAAATAAGGGAAAAAATTGAGCCTTTAGTTAACACTAAATTTAATGGTGTTCTGCTTAATTTATATCGAGATGGTCAAGATTATATGGGGTGGCATAGTGATGATGAAAAAGACTTAGCAGTAGGTTCAGTGATTGCTTCTCTTAGCTTCGGAGAAACAAGGCGTTTTATTTTGAGACGTAGAGACAATCGTCAAACAAAAGTTGAACTGAATTTAAGTCATGGCGATTTTTTAATTATGGGTGGTGACACTCAAAAATTTTGGCAACATCAAGTTCCCAAAACTACTAAATCAACTCAGCCAAGAATCAATCTAACTTTTAGGGTTATTAAATAAATTAATAAGGCTAGAAACTGCGTTTATTTGTAGATATTTGGTCATTGGTGACAAGTTAAGAAGAGCGCTCGAAAGTCAAGAGGGACTTTCTCTAAAAGCTCAAACGTGTGAAACTCAGACTGGATGAGTCATCTAGCCCCGGTGAATCCCCATGAGCCGAACCCGAAAAACTAATAGAGA
>NZ_JAQMUA010000136.1:0-25558 GCF_028330895.1 Kamptonema animale CS-326
AAGTACGATCGCTCTCTTGATGTTCTACGGATTGTTAAGGAAATTGATGCCCATATTCATACAAAATCGGGCTTAATGCTGGGACATGGGGAAACGGAAGCGGAGGTGGTGGAGGCTTTGGAGGATTTGCGGGGGGTGGGGTGCGATCGCCTAACTCTGGGTCAATATATGCGCCCTTCTCTGGAACATTTGCCTGTACAAAAATACTGGACACCGGAGGAATTTGACCGTTTGGGCGCGATCGCGCGGGAAATGGGCTTCTCTCATGTTCGATCTGGCCCCCTCGTTCGTAGTTCTTACCACGCCGGAGAAAGCGATTAAACCCCTACCCTGAAAAAATAACTCTCACGAATAGTGCAAATGGGTAACGCTCTCTGGTATTTCTAAATACAGATACGTCTGAATTAATTAGGAGCTTTAACCTATGGCAGAGATCTCCCCGAACCAACTCAAGTCGGACTCCGTTATGAAAACTGGCAAGCCCCCTTATACTTTCCGGGCTGCCTGGTTCCTGCTACTCTTAGCGATCAACTTCTTAGTTGCAGGATATTATTTCCACGTCATTCAATAGTTGCTGCAATCTGACACTTTGCATGGAATTTTAGCCCTTAGCCCCAACCCCTCCGTCACCCTGACGGGAAAAGGTTGGGTAGGGGCTGCCTTGCTTAGCGGTTGCTGGGCTGGGTTATCGAAGACTCTACCTGAGATAGCCGCTGTTGCATTTTGATTAGGTCTTGCTTAATCTCGATCACCATAGTGGCTAAATTGTCAAACATGGGGTCTGCCGATCGCATTCTGGGACTTGTTCTAGTTGTACCGGGACTCGTTGGCGGTTGCGATCGGTTAAATCCTGAAGCTTGAGACTCTAACCTATTGATTTGTCCCCTGAGATCGGAAATTTGACTTTCCAATTGAGTAATACGGTATTCGAGTTGGTACGATCCTTGGGCGGGTGTAAAAATTGGTAAGGTAATTATACCTAAAAATACACCAATACAGAGAATTATTATTTTTTTGATGCGATCGGGTATGATTTGGAGCATGGCTTTACAGTTGTAGCGGCTGCATTTTCTAGGCTAACAACTGTTTCAGATTTTGTGTCTCTATCAGAGGTATGTAATTAAGCTAATTTTATGACAACTAAGAAAGTAGCAATTTTTATCTTTGATGATGCGGAAGTGCTTGACTTCGCCGGGCCTTTTGAAGTGTTTTCTGTCACCTCAGAATTAAATAATTATCAACCTTTTGAGGTTTATACAGTTGCAGAAAAATCCGGTGCTATCTCAGCTCGCAATGGCCTGAGCGTTAATCCCGATTATACCATATCAGATTGCCCGCAACCGGATATTTTAATTGTACCCGGAGGGATAGGAACTCGCATTTTAATGAATCATCAGCCTATAATTGATTGGATAAAATCTTGTGCAGAAATAGCAGAATTAGTGCTTTCTGTCTGCACGGGTTCGTTACTTTTAGCAAAGGCGGGCTTATTAGAAGACTTAGAAGCTACAACTCATCATAAAGCTTTTGATTTATTAATAGAAATTGCTCCGAATACAACTGTCGTGAAAGATCGCCGATTTGTGGATAATGGCAAAATCATTACTTCCGGAGGAATCTCAGCAGGAATTGATATGTCTTTATACGTTGTTGGCAGACTTTTAGGAAAAGAAAAAGCTCACCAAACAGCAGAACACATGGAATATAAACAGTTAACTGCTAATTGCTAATTGCTAATTGCTAATTGCTAATTGCTAATTGCTTAATTGTTAATTTGGAAAAAACGCCGCGTCTCCCCTTCTTCCTTCTTCCTTCTTCCTTCTTCCTTAAGAATCTTCACCCCACACCTTTAACTGTAAATAAACTAACATTAAAGCTCCAATCATCAACAAAGTTGCCGCCGCTGCCGCATAACCGAAATCAAATTGAGCAAAAGCTTGGTCGTAAATGTAATAAACTAACAAATTAGTAGAGTTTAAAGGGCCACCGCCAGTGATGACATAAACTTGCTCAAAACTTCTCAGAGTAAAAATAGCAGTAGTGACAGTAACAAACACCAAAGTAGGTCGTAAACCCGGTAAAGTGATGTGCCAAAATTGCTGCCAAGCGCCAGCACCATCTAATTCTGCGGCTTCATAACGGTTGATAGGAATTGCTTGCAATCCAGCTATGAATATAACCATATTGAAGCCTAATTGCTTCCAAATACTTAACAAAATCAGCACTGGCATTGCCCAAATTGTACTATTTAACCAGGGGACGGAATTTAAACCCAGAGAAATTAATAAATTATTAACGGGGCCATCTGTTTGAAATAGCCACCGCCAACTTAAGCCAACCGCAACTAGGGAAGTAATAGAAGGGATAAAATAAGCAGTACGGAGAAAACCTCGCCCTGCAAATGACCGATTTAATAATACTGCCAAGCCTAAAGGTATAATTAAACTAGGGATGACGGTGGCGACAGTAAAATAGAATGTGTTGCCAATAACTTGCCAAAAATCGGGGCTAATTAGCAGACGGGAGTAATTGTTAAGACCAACTAAACGCACGCCCGAACGGGTGAAACTACCAGCGGTAAAACTGAGGTAAAATAAATAAACGATCGGCCATAGGACAAAAGTACCGAGCAATATCAGAGATGGAGCTAGAAAAATCCAAGCTGCGATCGTGTCATTATCTAGCCAGTTGAAACGCCCAGGCTTAGTCGGAACCATTTGATTTTAGATTTTAACTTTGAGACTTTAAATTATATCATAATACCGTAGGAAATAAAAGTGGAAACTCAAGATATATTCCGAAATTTGACAACTTTAGAAACTGAACGTTTAATCCTGCGAAAGATGACTTTAGATGATGCGGAGGATATGTTCGAGTATGCTTCCGATCCAGATGTGGCAAAATACACTACTTGGGACGCTCATCAATCTATAAAAGATAGTAAATTTTTTCTAAAGATAGTGGTTGAGCGTTACAAAAATCGCCAAATTACTGACTGGGGTATTGTCCATAAAGGAGATGGAAAATTGATCGGTACTTGTGGATTTGCTGAATGTCATCTAATTCACAGCCGCGCCGAAATTGGATATGCACTTTCTAGGAAATATTGGAGAAAAGGGTATATGAGCGAAGCAGTTAGTGCTATTATTAAGTTTGGCTTCCAGACAATGAATTTAAATCGAATTGAAGCTAGATGTGAGGTAGAAAATATTGCTTCAGCTCGTGTGATGGAAAAAGTAGGGATGCAATTTGAAGGTATCTTAAGGCAACATATATTTACTAAAGGTAAATACTGCGACTTAAAAATTTACTCGATTCTGAGACAGGATTTTTTTGGGGAACAATACGGTTAGCAAGCAAGCTAAAGTGGTAAAATCTGGTAAACACCACAGTTTCACTTTAATGAGCAACATCTACTTCAACCTTCGTAAATTCCTAATTGCCTTTACCTTCTTACCTTTGAGTCTCGGCATGAGTGCGATGCCTCTGGCTGGCTACGCCTACGCACAGCAACCGCCAACCT
Organism: Kamptonema animale CS-326; assembly: GCF_028330895.1. Lineage (NCBI taxonomy): Bacteria > Bacillati > Cyanobacteriota > Cyanophyceae > Oscillatoriales > Microcoleaceae > Kamptonema > Kamptonema animale. The sequence goes on from NZ_JAQMUA010000136.1 coordinate 3,524, forward strand.
TAACTCTATCTCAAAATCCCGCCTCAATCAACTCTCGTGCTTCACAATTTGTAGGACAGTGGCGATTAAAAGATTATTTACCGATTCCGCTGACAGTTATTTTCACACAAGACGGCAAAATATTTATTCTTCTACCTTCATATTTGACCTCGTTTTTTTCTTCAGGTTCTCCATCTTTTACTGGAGGAACTGTTAGTGCCTTTGAGCTTAGTTACAAAATTAATTCAAGTACCCAACCTATGCAGATTGACGTGACATCACCAGGTGATGAGGGAACTTTAATGACAATTTTTGAGTTCACTCCTGATGGTCAACTGCGTATAGAATGGGAAGGGTTACGTCCGGGAGAAACCAGACCTACTGAGTTTACTGCTGGTGCTATTCTTTTGCAAAGAGTTTCTAATACAACGGCGCTGCCTCGGAATACTCAAATAATTGATTTGGCAGAACAACGAAGACAGGGGCGAGAATCAGAAGGCGAACAATATATTGGTTCTATGAATCGCGCTCAACAAGCTTTCTACGCCGAGAATGAAAAATTTGCTACAGAGATTGATGAATTGGGGTTAGGCATTGAGAAGGAGACACAGAATTACCGCTATCAAATTGTCCCCCAAAGCGGCTCTATTCCCAGTATAATGATGACTGCTGAAGCCAAGAACCCAGAACTAAAAAGCTACACAGGGGCGGTTTTTGTCATCAAAGTTAACGATGAAAATACAACTGTTTCTCTAACTTGCGGCACAGATAAACCATCAACGACACCACCAGCGATGCCAAGGGCTCCTAAGAGTGCAGAAGAGGAAATTAAATGTCCTGTTGGTTCCAGTGCCAAATAATAGTGAAATAGGGGAAAATAGGCATCACGCTCAGATAGGACTTACGCATCCTCTACCATTTTCTGTCATTGCGAGTGAAACGAAGCAATCTAAAACCCCGCTCCTGTCGTTAAAATGCGTAAGTCCTGTGAGATAGTAACTGCTCCAAAAATTAGGCAATTCTTAACTGCTGGAATGCTTGTTTCTATTGCCTTCTACCTTATCCCCTTTCTCTCTTCTTCCTACCGCATAGGATAGGGAACCCATTTAGAATAGTCAGCTAGATGACCCCAATAAGCTGTATAGCCAGTGAATGCCCAAATTAAAGCAGTAGCTACGAGTACAACACTACCAATCAGTCGCAGAGTATGATTAGTTCGCAGATAAAGCGCAGGTGCAGCACAAATGCCGCTTAATCCTGATAAAATAAATCCTATTGCTGAGAGTATGGGCTGCCGAGTCAAACCCAGATTGAGAATTCGCAGACCAATTACTAAGGCAGCAACCCCAGCAAAAAATGCGTAAATAGTCACAGTTAGCAAATCCCACTCATTAGCAAGAGATAAAGATGCGCCGATAAAAAGTATGCCGAATAAAACTGACAATTCGCCGAAGGCAATGTTGAAGCTACCGGGAAGAGGCCAAGTAAAAATCATGTGCAAGCCAGTTGTGAGAGCGATCGCGCCAGTCATTCCAAAACCGGGAATCCACCGTTTTTGCTGAGTACCGTCGAGTCCCAGGTAAACGTAGGACGCGAGTATAAACAGTCCTGCTACCATATTGATGAGCATCAATGGAATATAGTTAACAAACATTAATTTAAGTTCCTTGACGAGAGATAATGGCAAGATATCCTCATTCTATTAGCTTCTATCATTCGCTGCATGAGTACCATTTCCACACTAGCTAATTCCAATACCAGTTTGATTTCGCCGAGCTTAGAGCCATGTTTGCTTGCAGAGGGAGCCCCGTTAAAACTGGGAATTCTCGCTTCTGGTAGTGGTAGTAATTTTGAGGCAATTGCTGAGGCGATCGCGCATCGACAACTCAACGCTCAAGTTCAAGTTGTAATTTACAATAATCCCGATGCCAAAGTTGGAGCGCGAGCTCAAAAATTTGGTGTCCCCGCGATTCTTCTCAACCACCGCGACTACACTAGCCGCGAAGAGTTGGATGCAGTAATTGTCAAGACTTTTCAAGAATATAATGTCGAATGGGTAATTATGGCTGGCTGGATGCGAATTGTCACCCCAGTTTTACTCGATGCTTTCCCCCAAAAAGTTATTAATATTCACCCCAGTTTATTGCCTAGTTTCCCCGGAATTCGAGCTGTGGAACAAGCACTCAAAGCCGGAGTTAAGATTACTGGTTGTACGGTTCATATCGCTTGTTTAAAAGTTGATAGCGGCCCGATTTTAATGCAGGCCGCAGTGCCAGTATTGGTAGATGATACGCCAGAAACCTTACACGCTCGGATACAGGTACAAGAACATAAAACTTTGGTGGGTGCGCTCGCACTTTTAGCGGCTAGGCGTGCTGAAAATTTAGAATAGGTAAAATTTTTCTCGATCGGGGACTTCTGATAAATTTGGGACGAAACTATGCGTAAAATACGGTTGTTTATTGCGTCTAGTCTGGACGGCTACATTGCAAGAGCATCAGGGGATGTTGATTGGTTATTCACTGACTCTGACTACGGTTACGATCAATTTTTTGCCCAAATTGACACCTTAATTATGGGTAATAAGACGTATCAACAAATCCTTGGTTTTGGAGAATATCCCTACAAAGGTAAGGAAAGTTTTGTATTTTCTAACTCTCTTGCTGGCACCAAAGATAACAATGTAGAATTTGTGGGGGGTAATCTGGAAGAATTTATCCATAAGCTGCGTAATATGAATGGCGGTGATATTTGGTTAGTTGGGGGAGGCCAGACAATTCATTATTTCTTGAAATATGGTTTGATCGATGAACTTATTCTCTCGATTCATCCTATAATTCTAGGGAAGGGGATACCGCTAATTGTAAACGATCCCAACCTAGAAACAGCACTTAATTTGAAAGATGTAATCAGATATAATTCTGGGTTATTGCAAGTCTTTTACGATTTGAAAATAAAACCCGCAGACTTAGGTCGATCGTGCAATGGGTAGTTGGTAATTGGTCATCCACTTATGAAAATTTATCCAACCATATTATTTTTAAGTAGTTACATTCAATGCTTCTTAATCCCTTTACTACGTTTCTGTTCGTACATTAATTCATCAGCCTCTACCAGCAATTGTTCTAGTGAAATGCTTTTATCTAAAACGCATTCCTTCACACCAATACTCATAGATAATTGATAGGAACGAGCGTTTTCTTGGTTAAAGCGATCGAGAGCTGCTTGTAGCCGAGTTTGATAGTTCTCTGTATCAACTGAACAGGCGGGGATAAATATTACAAATTCATCACCTCCTAAACGAGCAACGATATCAGAATCACGAAAGGTTTGCTTTAATATGTAAGCTGCTTCAGCTAGAATTCTATCTCCAATTTCATGACCTAAAGAGTCATTAATTTTCTTTAAACCATCTAAGTCAGCAAACAAAAGACAGCAGGACATCTGTGTACGTTTGGCGATTTTTAGCTGCTGATTTGCGAGTAAAAAAAAGCCGCGTCTGTTATATACACCTGTTAATTCATCAGTCATAGATAGCTGCCTTACCTCTGCTTCAGCTCTCAAACGCTCCTGGATTTCCTGCTCTAAAAGTTGATTTTGTTTAATGAGTTGGTGGTATTGCTGTTGAATAAGTAATTGATTTCTCACTCGCATCAGCACTTCTTGCTCTTGAAAAGGTTTCGTGATGTAATCCACAGCACCCATTTCAAAGGCCCGAACTTTATCATTCACCCGATCGAGGGCACTAATAAAGATAATGGGAAGGTCTTGTGTGGCTTCAGCTTCCTTTAGCTGTTGACAAACTTCATAGCCATTCATATCTGGCATATTGATGTCTAATATAATCAAATCTGGGGGGTCGCGATAGGCAGCCTGTAGTGCCATTTTACCATTGAGCGATTTGCGAACAATGTAACCCTGAGACTCCAATATTTTTGATAATAATCGTAAATTATCGGGGTTATCATCTACGATTAAGATATTTGTTTCAGCCGCAGATTTTAGTAAAATATTCATATTTATCTCCTTAAGCCTGGGTGAGAATTGCAATCGCCTCTAACTGAAAGCGATCGACTAGATTGGTCAAAGATTCTACTAGGAATTGATTCTCACTAGGAATTTGAGCAATCAGTTGGCGGAGGATCGTATCGTTGAGATCTAAAGCTGCTTCATTGACTTGAGTAACCCACTCTAACGGCATTATTTTCAAATCTTGTGGGGAGAGGGTTCTGGGTTCTAAAGTTGCAAACTCTGGCCTTAATGGGGATGTTTGAGCGTAACAGTAACGGACTCCCAAATAATGTGCAATTTTGTCGAAGAGTATGGTTTCAGTGAACGGTTTAGCGATATAATCATCGCATCCCGCTTGAATACTGGCAGTGCGGTCTTCTTCAAAAGCATAGGCCGTCAAAGCTACGATCGCCACATTATCCTTTGCACCCCTAGCCCGAATTTGACGAGTTGCTTCATAGCCGTCCATCTCAGGCATTTCAATATCCATAAAAATCAAATGAGGATGCCAATCTTGCCAGCAGGCGATCGCTTCAATCCCGTTGGTAACGGCACAGACTTCAAATCCAACTGACTCCAGCAGTGTTACCAGCAAATGCCGATTTACTAGAACATCCTCTGCTACCAAAATTCGGTAGTTAGGTTGTCCCGGTTCCAAACTGATAACGTGCTGGTTAACTTTAGATTCTATCAGATCGACGGATTCCGCTCGATGTAAGATCGCTTTACAAGTAAAGATTGAGCCTTGATTTAAGGTACTTTGTACGGTGATATCACCGCCCATCAAACGAGCAAACTGACGACTAATAGATAGGCCTAAACCCGTTCCTTGAGCATGGCGACCTCGATCGGTTTGCATAAAAGCTTCAAAGACGGATTCAAGATCGCACAAGGCGATACCGCATCCCGTATCTTCAACTTCAAGATAGAGCGCGATCGCAGCTCCTAAAGCTTCCACCTTTGATGAATCGCTCGCATCATCTATTTCTGGAATGACTTTTATCCTCAAAGTAATACTGCCATTTATCGTAAATTTGATTGCATTGCTAAGCAAGTTAATCAAAATTTGGCGAAGTTTTGCCTGATCGCCATAGACATAGGGAGGAACGTTAATTTCCTGTTCAATTCTGAGCATTAACCCTTTTTCAGACGCTTTGAGAGCAAACATTTCCTGAATAGAATGGATGAATCGGACAATATCGAAGCAAGATTCTGTCAGTACCAATTGACCAGCTTCAATTTTAGACATCTCCAAAACATCATTAATTAAGGTCAACAAATGTTCTCCACTGCGACTGATAATCCCTAGATGCTCTTGAAACTCAGTGGGGATATTTTGGCTGCGGCTCATAATTTGCGTGAACCCCAAAATCGCGTTCATCGGAGTCCGCAATTCGTGGCTCATTTTAGCAAGAAACTGGCTTTTGGCACGGTTGGCGATCGCCGCACGTTCTGCTGCTTGTTCTAATGCTGCCTGGGAAAATTCTAACATTGCTAGCATCAGAGTATTTCGCATCTCAACAGCAGTTTGAAACTCCTCAACTCGCCAGGGGTAAGATTTTTCTTGCACTATTTCTTTCCATAGTTGAAAGGAGTTACGGGGACAGGGTTGTATTTCTCCAACTTCATCGATTCCGATCGCAGCTTGAGGATTACCGGCCCAATTGATCGTTTGAAATTGTTCTGGTCGGAACCAGATAATATGGTAAGACTTTTGTTTAACCTGGTTGAGGGAAATAGAAATAGCTAGAATCCCGCTAGCTTTATCTTTAAACTGCTTTCCATTAGGATAGAGATTAGACAAAAAATTAGTAGCAAATACTCGTTCCGTGTTATGCTGAACCAACCAGGTTAGCAGTTCTTGCACTTCAGTTTCCGAGGGCGTTTGCCCTATTAAAGTTAGCTGTCCGTCCAGCAAAATTGCTGCTCCATAAGCACGAACTAAAACCAGCAATTGCACGGTATTTTTAGTCAAAACCTGTTCAATAAAGTTCGCTTCTCGTAATAATTCTCGCTGAAGTTCCTCCTGAATACCCTTGACTTGCATTCGGTAAAGACGCAACTCTTTCTCTTGCTGACACAATAATTCCAGAGAAGCAAATCTTCCTAATAGTTCGCAGGCCTTGCGAATTTCATAATCTACTAATTTAGGGCTATAGTGCTGACAGGCGATTAATCCCCAGAGGCGTTTGTCATCGATCAAGGAAATTGTCATCGATCCATGAACGCCCATGTTTTGTAAGTATTGAATGTGACATGAAGAAACTCCTCTTAACGTACAAGCACTCATATCTAGCAATTGATTTGTCAGAGGATGTTTGCTCGGAACGATCTGTACAGGAGTGTAATTAATATTGGGAACTTGTAGTACCCAGTTGTGGCAAAATAATACTCTGCATTGCTTAGGAAAATCAATAGCTGGATAGTGAAATCCCAGATAACTTTCTATAATATTTTCCTTTGCCTCAGCAATTACTACCCCAGAATCATCAGTTTCAAAACGGTAGACCATAACGCGATTGAACCCAGTCATTTCCTTGACTTTTCTCGCAATGATCTGAGCTAAATCGGAGAGATTCATCGCATTCCGAAGATCGATAATTGCCGCTTGCAAGCAATGAGAAAAATGGGTTGAATAACTACTTTCTTGAGCAGAGAATGGCACAATTTCTAATATTAGTGCATCTACGATTCGATGTAGCACGCCTGTAAATCTTTGGCTTTTATCTCCCTGTTCTTTTTCTACACTCACCCGCTTGGCTTTTAGCTCAAATGTATTGTAATTTTCTGGGCGATCTTTGGTCAGGATATCACTAATTTTATTCAGTTGTTCGCGACCAAATAACAATTCCAAAGATTGACCAAGTAATTTTTCTGCTGGGATGCCAAAAAACTGTTCTACATTTTCACTGCTTTGCAAAATTTGCAAATGTGGTTCTTGCAGTGTTAAAAGAATGCCATGAGGTTGAATATGATCGGGAATGTACACATATTCATCAGTATGCTTTTCTAAAGCTGTCAGTTGTGAAGGAGTCAGATTTCGGAGGTCTTTGGCATTCAGAGGTTGCATAGTTACAGTCGGCATTGTCGTGGACAAAGGGAAAGAGGGGCTAGGGAAGAAGGGGAAAGAGGGGCTAGGGACTAGGGGCTAGGGGCTAGGGAAAAAAGGGAAAGAGGGGCTACGATGCTATGATGCTCAGGAAAGAAGGGGAAGAAGGGAATAGAATCAGCTAGTTTGGTGGAACTCAGAACGTCTTAACTACCAAGAAGGTTGCTAGAGTTTTTGATTTTCTTTGTTTACAAATTTGAGTTATACTAATTTCACACCTCAACCTAGATTTGAGGTTAATTTTAATTATCTTCTCCTAGTTAATCTAATCATTTGAAAAGTTATACTAGGGAATTGCTTTGAAGCAATTCGAGGATTTGCTCAAACAGATATTTGCTTCCCAGCTCAATCAAATACGCACCAAACTTTGACAGTGATGGAGGCAGTTTACCTGCGAGTTCAACAATCGCATAATCATTGCCACATACAGCAGCATCCTCTAATTTATCCAGCCATTCTTGAGGTAATGAGGCTAGATCTGTTGGAGCGATCAACTCTAACAAATTTTGCTGGGACGAGGATAAAGATACAGGATAATCATCTAATGTAACAGAAGGTTCCGCATACAAATACTCTAACCCTAAATATTCTCTCATCTTGATAAATAAAGTTTCCTCTCGGAAAGGTTTGCTGATGTAATCGTTGCAGCCAGCCGCAAGAGCTAAGTTGCGATCGCTTTGTGAAGCTTGTGCTGTTAGTGCAATAATAATACCATTTTTATTCTCTTCCATTGCTCTAATTTGTCGAGTTGCTTCATAGCCGTCCAGCACAGGCATCCGAATATCCATCCAGGTCAAGTCAGGTTGCCATTCCTGCCACAATTTTACTGCCTCTTTGCCATTGGCAGCTTCCCGTATTTCTAAGCCTAATTGACTCAGTAATTTGACGATTAGCAATCGATTCTCTTGTCGATCGTCCACTACTAAAATACGCCGTTGTTTTTGACCAGGAGCTAGTCCCATGACTATAATATCGGTTTTATATGGGGCGATATTAACTTTGTGTATTGGGCAAACGGGGACGGTAAAGGTAAATGTACTACCTTGTCCGGGAGTGCTATTAACAAAAATTTCTCCGCCCATAATTTCAATCAATTTGCGGCTAATTGTCAAACCCAACCCAGTACCATTTTTTGCCCTCTTTCCAGCCTGTGTCTGAACGAAGGCATCAAAAATGTTGTCAAGTTCTTGAGGGGAAATACCTACTCCGGTATCTGTCACCTCAAATAGTAAACTGGTTTTAGGTGTTACGTTGGAGATTGTAGGATCTAAGTTGCTAATTTTAGGTGCTTCTAAGCCTCGCTCTGTCAAGCTTGGCTCCTCACTCCTGACGCGCAGCGTGATATATCCTCGATCGGTAAACTTAAGGGAATTACTCAGAAGATTGAGTAACACCTGACGCAATTTTTGGGAATCAGCAAGGATGAACTGCGGTAAATTTGGAGCAACGTCAAAATAAAGCTGAAGTTTTTTAGAGTTCACCCGTTCAGCTAACATATTTTGGAGGGAATGAAGCAGGGCAATTAAATCAAATCCCGCTTCTTCCAAGGCAGAGTGTCCAGCTTCGATTTTGGACAGATCTAAAATATCATTAATTAGACTCAGTAAGTAATCTCCACTTCGACCAATAGTTTGTAAATCTTCCTGCAATTCTGGGGTGAGTGCGGGATTCCGAGCCATCACCTGAGTAAAACCTAAAATGGCATTTAAAGGAGTACGTAGTTCGTGGCTCATATTTGCCAGAAAAGTGCTTTTTGCCAGGTTTGCAGATTCTGCTGCTTCCATTGCTTGCCACAATTCAAGTTCTCTGCGTTTGCGATCGCTGATATCTCGTACAATCTTTGATGCCCCAATAATCGCACCTTTTTTGTTCTTAATTAGAGAAATACTTACCGAAACATTGACTAACGTTCCGTCTTTGCGCTGCCGAACTGTTTCATAGTGAGGGATGCTTTTTTCCTGTCTAATTATTGTTAAAATCTGGGCTTCTTCATCTACATAGTTTGCGGGAATTAGTTTGGTTATAGATTGCCCTACTACCTCTAGAGCTGTATAACCAAACATTCTCTCGGCCCCTGCATTCCAGCTTTCAATCACACCATCTAATGACTTACTAATGATGGCATCTTCCGAAGATTCAACGATCGCTGCTAACTGAGAAATCGCTGCTTCGGTTTGTTGTCGCTCGGTAATATCAATCGCGACTCCTCCGACGAGTGTTTGTCTTGATGTTTCGGAAAGTGGGAATTTATAAACTAAAAATTGACCCAAACTACCATCGGCACGAGGTGCTAATTCGATCGCTTCTAAGACTTGTTGGGTTTGGGCAACCTTTTGGATATTCTCAAGAAATCTCTGGGCAAATTCTGATGAAAAAATCTCAAAAATTGACTTGCCAACAATGTCAATTGTTGGCAGTTGAAAGTTTTTTAAATAGGATTGACTAGCGTAGACGATCACCCCATTTGTATCGCTAATCCAGGCAGCAGCCGGACTGTGATTCATAAATAATTGAAAGCGAGTTTCGCTTTGCTGGAGTGCTTCCTCAGCATATTTGCGTAAGCGAAGCTCGCCGTAGGCATCGCTAACATCCTTCATAAAACAGTGATGTCCTATAAACTGGTGTTGCTCGTCATAAATTGAAATCATCACCAATTGTTTATAGAATATAGACCCATCTTTGCGAAGGCCTCTAGCTTCAGCTTCTACTTTGCCGTTTTGCTGCATTTGGTAATAAGCAGCAATCAGTTTATCCACATCATCAGGATGAATGGTTTGCTGCCACATCATCCCTAGCATCTCTTCTGGTTCATATCCTACGGCATTAGCATAGGAGCGATTTACGGATAAATAGCGTCCACTCTTATCCAATTTAGAAATCCCAGATACTGCATTTTCTAGAGAGATTGTCAATTCTTGAAGCTCAGATTCTGCTTGCTTTCGCTCTGTAATATCGGTATGAGAGCCACTCATCCGAATGGCTTTACCTGCATCATTCCAAAGTGCTTGACCGCGATCTAGAATCCATTTGTAGTTCCCGTTTTTACAACGAATGCGATGCTCAGAAATGTAGAAGGGGGTTTTCTTGGTAAGGTGGTCTTGAACAGCCTGCACTACTTTGTCCCGATCGTCGGGATGTAATAGGTTAATTCGGTCTTGGGGATACTTGCCATGTTCGCTATCTAGAAAGCCTAGTATTTCTTTACATCGGGTAGAATAAAATATCTCGTTTGTCTGCATATTCCAATCCCAGATGCCATCGTTATTACCTCGGAGTGCCAGTTGCCAACGTTCTTCGCTCTCCCGTAAATTAGCTTCTATTTGTTGTCGCTCGACAATTTCCTGCTGTAATTGTTGATTTATTGTTCTGGCTCTGCGAGCATGATGCTCTGACTTCTGAGCTAAATAAACAGTTAGTGCTAATATCCAAGCACCGCTCAATCCGCCAAATAAAATAACTTTGGGAAGAAGCGATCGCTCAGTTGATAGCAGTTTTGATGTTGAAAATATTTCGATTTCCCAGTTAATTTCGTATGATTTTAGACTAAATTTTTCCGATTGAGATCTGGGCAATACATCACCACGTTTATAAATTAAATTTGTGCCTTCATAAATACGAATGCTATAGCCTGGTGGCAAGTGTAGAATGCGATCGAACAGAGATTCGATTTGCAATATAATTTGAATGAAACCATTAAAATTGTTCTTAATAAATAAAGGAGTATAGATAGAAAAAATAGTTTCTCCTGGCTGGATGGAAACAGCGGGAGTGATGATAATTTTACGGCGATCGCGCACACCATTGAGAGCTGCTAACTGTTTTGCCTCCTGACGCAGATATAAACTTTTTGCGGCTTCGTTTCCAGTTTTGGGGAGAATCCAACGTACTTGTAGAGATCGGTCAACCCAGGCGATCGTTTGATAGCCTTCAAAATCCCTGAGATAGCTAGCTGCGTCGATTTCCCTTTCGGATTGAGGATTACCCCAGTGAATCTGCCATCGCGTTGCCATGCGCTTCAATGCGTGAATTCGAGTTTCAAGTTCAGCAGTTAAATCGTGCTTAACCGCATTGGATTCTGCTAGAGTCATCTGCCGAAGATAAAACTGTTCCTGCCTTTCAGCTTGTTGCCACAGCCCTAAAACAGCGATCGAGGCAACGATCCCAAGCAACAGTGGTGTCCAATGTCGTCGATCGAGCCTTCTGGCAACCCATTGATACCAATGTTGCTGTTTCACATTTACCACCTCTTAAATTGTTGCTAGCTGTAAATCTTAACTAACTAACTTTGGAACGGTATTATAGTTATTAATCTTAACTATAATAGCAAATTAGAAAAGACTCGATAAATTTTTAGTGCTGGCGATTGTCCTCTCTAGTTCAAAACTGAATCTAATTGAGAAAAAATGAGACTATTTAAAATAGTAATTGACATCAAAAGTTGACAGCCACAAGTGTTCTCTCTCTTTTAGCCTACTGTTCCCGTCTCAAATGTCACTTAGCATAATTATTTCAATTGTGACAGCCAGCCGCAGACATATTTTAATTCTTCAGACTGTAGGGGGATGTTTTATCTACTCAATCCGAAGATGCTTAGGAGCAAGGACTCTGATAGCGGAAACTATACATCTGCTACTCGCGCCACCTTAAAGAAAACTGCGCGAACCCATCTTGTGATGAGGGATATACTATGTATCAAAATTTGCCAATAAATCTGGGACTCTATCACTTACCATTCTCGCTCGCCCAAACTCAAACAGAGCAAGGTATTCAGACAGTAGAAGACGCAGCGCTGCTTTATTCTGGGCCGCAATTTTTTATCGCTTTGATCGCAGGAGTTGTGCTGGCTTGTGCCTTCCAATTGCTGCTGACAAATCTTTCTGTCGCCGCCGGTCTTTCCTATTGGGGGAATCAGTCAAGCGATCGCGACTCTGAAAGCGAAGGCAGTCCCGTCCGTCATATCGGCTCGAAAGTGGGGACTTGGACGCTAATCACAGTAAGTGTGGCGCTCTTTTTTGCCTGCTTGCTGGCTGTAAAACTCAGTCTGATTCGCAGTGTGGGCTTAGGCGCAATTATCGGCTTAGTAGTCTGGGGAACTTACTTCTCCATGCTCGTGTGGGTAAGTTCCACAACAGTCGGCTCTTTAGTCGGTTCCGTTGTCAATACTGCGACTGCTGGCTTTCAAGCAATTGTTGGCACTGCCGCCGCCGCCTTGGGTGCTAAAGCTGCCAAGGATCAAGTCGTAAGCACAGCTAGAGCCGCTGCTGCCGCTGTTGGTCACGAACTAGGGAGCGCGATCGACCCCGTGACTATGCGGGAAACAGTGGAAGATTACATACAAAAACTGAAGCCACCAGAATTAGATTTAAAGGCGATGCGGGGGGAATTTGAAAAACTGCTCAATGACCCGCAACTAAAAGCGATCGCGGGTAGTGAAAATTTGCCTAACCTCGACCGTCAAACCCTTATAGACTTAGTTAGTTCCCGCACCGACTTATCAAAACGCGATGTTAATAAGATCGTAGACCAATTGCAAGATGCCTGGAAGCAAGTAGGCAAGGAAATGCAGCCCAGCGACGGCATTGGTCAATTAGTAGACTACCTCAAATCGGCAAAACCAGGGGAACTACTTTCGGGTAAACTTTCCAGCCAAATCGAAGCAGCGATCGCCAAAATCGGCCCCAACCAAGGTCAAAATCCCTCCATGATGTCCCAAGCCGGCACCATGGCGATCAACGCCTTGATGGGAGTAGTTTTGGGCCGTACAGACCTCTCCGATCTGGATGTGGAAAAAGTTGTCGGTCAACTCAAAGCAGCCAAGAACAAAGTAACCGACCAAGCAGGTAAACTCAGTAATCAGGTGAAAGGCGAACCCGCTGAACCCTTCAGTCCCATTCGCGCTGACGTAGAAAACTACCTGCTCAACGCTTACTCCTGGCAGATGAACCCGCAAACCATAGATCGCGAATTTCGAGAAGCGCTCTATGACCCCACCGCCGATCCTAGAACAGTTCGTCAGGATTTAGAGAAACTCAAAAAGTCCTACTTCGAGGAACTGCTAGCTAGTAGAGGTGTCTTTACTCAAGCCAAAATTAAAGAAATCGCCAATCAGCTCGAAGACGTGCGGCTGAAAGTTTTGCATACAGTTAGGCTTGCTGAAGAGCGAGAAAAAGCTCAAGAGTTGCGGTTCCGCGTGGAAACTTACCTGAAGTTAACCCCCAAAGAGGAACTTACCGCCGAAGGTATTGGTCGCGATTTCAAAGCATTGTTGGAAGATCCAGACGCATCTTACGAACACTTGCAGGAGCGCCTTTCGGTCTACGATCGCGATGCCTTGGTACGGCTACTCAGACACCGCGAAAACATCGGCTGGCACGAGATAGATCCGATCGTCAAGGAATTGGAAAGAGCGCGGGATGTCGCCTTAGCAGATGCTAAAGGTCTACAAGAAGCTGCCCAAACTCGTCTTGATAACCAATGGCAAAGAGTGCAGGAATATCTGCGTTCTACCGGCAAAGAAGAACTCAACCCTGAAGGCATCAAACGCGACTTGCAAAAGGTGCTGGATGACCCAGAATTAGGAATGTGGGCGCTTAGGTCTAGAGCTTCCCATTTTGACCGCGATACCTTGGTGAAACTGCTATCTCAGCGGCAAGATTTGACTGAAGATCAGGTGAATCAAGCGATCGATCAGGTCGAATCAGCTTGGAGTAGCGCACTGCACGCGCCGAAAGCTATTGCCCATAAGGCTAAGGAACAATACGACTCGACAACGAGCGCGATCGCCGATTACCTCCGCAACACTGGCAAGGAAGAACTCAATCCAGAAGGGATTAAGCGCGATTTGAACAAAATGCTCGCAAATCCCAAAGAAGGAGCCTTAGCAGTACGCGATCGCATCTCTCACATGGATCGCGACACCCTGGTAAAACTACTTTCCCAGCGTCAAGATTTAAGCGAAGAGCAAGTCAATCAAGTCATCGACTCCGTACAAGAAACCATCAGCTCCGCCATCAAAGCGCCCCGCCGCTTGGCGAAGCGAGTGCAAGCACAGGCGCGAGATTTCCAAGGTACTTTGGAAGATTACTTGCGGAACACTGGCAAGGACGAACTCAACCCCGAAGCCATCAAACGCGACTTGCAACTATTGTTGCATGACCCCAAAGTAGGGGCTCAGAGTTTGGGGGAACGGCTCTCTCACTTTGACCGCTCTACCATCGTCGCCTTGCTCTCCCAACGCCAAGACATTTCCGAAGCAGAAGCCAATCGGATTGTGGATCAAATTTTGTCAGTGCGCGACCAATTCGTACTGCAAATCCAGAAAATACAAGAGGGAGTTCAAGCCGCGATCGACACAGTTTTAGATAAAATTCGCGATTATCTCAACTCTTTAGATCGGCCAGAACTCAACTATGACGGCATCAAACAGGATGTCCGCACCTTATTTGACGACCCACAGGCGGGATTTGAAGCCTTGCGCGATCGCCTCGGTCAATTCAACCGCGATACCCTCGTAGCGATTATCAGTTCCCGCGAAGACATCTCCGAAGCTGATGCCAATCGCCTCGTAGACCAAATCGAACGAGTTCGCAACACTACCCTGCAACGAGCCGAACGCTTGCAGCAGCAAGCACAACTCCAGTTAGAAAGCATCAAGCGGCAGGCTGAACACCAAGCCGAAGAAACCCGCAAAGCAGCCGAAGTTGCCTCCTGGTGGCTCTTTTTCACCGCCCTCGCTTCTGCGGTAGCATCAGCAGGTGCAGGGGCGTTAGCTGTCATCCGTTAACAATTGCACTTTAGCTATAGCTAGGGGCTAGGGACTAGGGGCTAGGGGCTAGGGAAGAGGGAAAAGGTTACGACCTACAGGATTATGAAGCAGATGTCAGAGCTGGAGTTGCCCTAACCGACGAAAGCGGTTGCTATAAATCAACTTGAAAAAGCCTCTCAGCCGAGAGGCTTTTTTGTGTTGTATAGCTAGGGGGGAAGAAGGGGCTAGGGGCTAGGATGCTCCGATGCTCAGGAAAGAAGAGGAAGAAGGGAAGAGAATTAAGGGTTTGAGGAAACTAAAATGTCCTAACCACCTTGGCGGTTGCTATATATATCTAGAAGGGCACAAGGAAAATTCCCTAAAATCAATAGCTTCAGCAATTAAGAGCCTCCTCACCGTCTTAGCCCTTGCCTTGCTTTATCTGCTGGGATTGGGCGAGATCACCGCCCCTGAGTAGTAAATCAGGTTTAAATAGTATGTTGGGTAGATACTAGGCTAGGTGTAAGGAAGTGAAACCCAACCCACTATCTACAACTCTAGTTGAGTAACACTAGCACTCTACCCAACGTAGAAATGTTACTACTTTATTTGGGTCTCCCTTGGCTGGAACCAGGCTAAATAATTTTTTGCTTCACACTTGATGCTGAGAAAACACAGATAATATAGCAGAAGGCTGAAAAATTTAGCGATCGAGAAGGGCTGAAGGAAAATGCCATAAAATTAATAATAGTTTCAGGGATTAAGAACGTCATCACCGTCTTGGCGGTTGCTATCAGTCATAGATCGTTGCTCACAGATGACTTGCGAGCAGAGGAGCAACGGAGTACAGGAGAATAAAGCTTTGGGCGAAAAGAGGTACTTAATAACTCATAATTCCCCACCTACCCACGCCAAAAGTTAACAACTAACAACCTTCTTCCTTCTTCCTTCTTCTTTCCCATGAATCTTCGCAAAAAAACACTATTAATAATCGGCGCAGCCCTCCTCAGTTTAATTATCGTTCTCTGGGCTACTGCATCAACTATCTTGCTGCATGACTTTAATAATTTAGAGGCTCAGTATGTCCGCCAGGATGTAGCGCGGGCTTTAGATGCTCTTGATGACGATCTATCCCACTTACAGGCAAGCGCTCAAGACTATGCTGAATGGGATGATACTTACGCCTACCTAAAATCACCTAACGATGAATATATCAAGTCTAACTTCGTAGATGCGACCTTTATCTATTTAAGACTTAACTTATTGCTAATTACCGACAACGAAGGTCAAATAGTTTTTAGTAAAGGATTCGACCTAAAAACAGAAACTCCAATCCCGATTCCAGACAGCATCAAAAAATATCTAAGCGCCAACAGTATTCTACTTAGTACCAACAAAAATTCAGCCGATAACCCCACAATTCCCTCTGCTAAAACAGGTATTATTCTTCTCCCCGAAGGCCCCGTACTGATTGCTTCTAGGTCTATCCTTCCTAGCGAAGCCGTCGCACCCCCACGCGGAACACTGATTGTGGGGCGCTACCTCAACGACACCGAAACGAGGCGTTTAGCTGAACTTACACAGTTATCTGTAGATTTTAAATTACCAAGCTTAAATTTTAAATTAGGGCGTGTCAATGCCGATATTGCGGCAGATCGCATTTACAAAATACCTGAAAATCTGCGGTCGAAAATCGAAAACCTCCAATCCGCAGACATACTCATCGAACCCCTAAGCGACAACTCAGTAGCCGGATACGCTCTAATTCGCGATATTTTCGGCGAATTAGCTTTGTTGCTACAAGTCAACGTACAACGAGTAATCTACCAGCAGGGTCAAACTACCTTACGGCTATTTAGCTCATCCCTATTATTGCTAGGTATAGTATTCAGCATTTTAACCCTGCTGCTGCTAGAAAAATTGGTGCTATCTCGCCTATCAGACTTGAGCACTAGCGTCAGTAGCATTGCCGCAAACGGCGACCTCTCCATGCGCGTGCTCATGCCGGGAAAAGATGAATTATCAAACCTAGCCGAGACAATTAACGGTATGTTAGAAGCCTTGCGGAATTCTCAATTTGAGCGCGTAGAAAGCGAAGACCGCTATCGCTTGATGGCAGAAAACTCTACCGACATGATTACCAGGCACGACCCCAAAGGGATTTTTCTCTATGTTTCTCCAGCCTGCCATGCTCTGCTCGGTTATGAACCGGAAGAACTGATCGAAGGTGTACCTAATGATTATTTTCACCCAGAAGACTTAGAAGCGATCGCCAAAGCTCATTCCACAGTTCTTGCCCTCCCAGTTACTTACACCGTCAGCTATCGCATCCGTCGCAAGGACGGTCATTACGTCTGGTTTGAAACCACCAGTCGCGCCATTCGCGAAGCGGAAACGGGGAAAATTCAAGAAATCATTGGTGTTTCTCGCGACATCACCGAACGCAAACAGAGAGAACAAGAATTGCGAGAGAGCGAATCCTCAATTCGGGCATTGTATCAAGTAACTTCCGCTCCTTATACAGATCCAATCAATCGTGTCTCTACCTTCGATCAACGCCTTCAAAATTTACTAGCAATGGGATGCGAACAATTTAACTTAGAATTTGGCATCTTATCTCATATTGAAGGCGACGACTATAAAGTAATTGCCGTCCAGTGTCCCGACAACTCCATTGCTAAAGGGCAAGTATTTGATTTAGAAAAAACCTTTTGCGTTGCTACGGCAATGGCACAAGAACCTCTCTATTTTGAATCCATTAGGTTTTCAGGCTTGTCCTTCGCCCGCAGCGATCCTGCCTTTAATATTGAAGCTTATATGGGAACGCCGGTCATAGTATCAAGCTTAGTTTATGGCACCTTAAGCTTCTGGAGTCCTAACTCTCTCAACGAACCTTTTAAAGCAGTAGATAAAGAACTTTTAAAACTGATGGCCCAGTGGGTGGGTGGCGAACTAGAACGACAGCAAACTGCGGTAGATTTGGCGCAAGCCCGCGACCAAGCTCTCGCTGCTACTAGGGCGAAAAGTGAATTTTTGGCAACTATGAGCCACGAAATTCGCACTCCTATGAACGCAGTGATCGGCATGACTGGTTTGCTTCTCGATACTTCGCTTACTACTGAGCAGCGAGATTTTGTAGAAACTATCCGCAGCAGCGGCGATGCTTTGCTAACGCTAATTAATGATATTTTAGATTTTTCCAAAATTGAATCCGGCAAACTTGATTTAGAGGAACATCCCTTCGATCTCCGAAACTGTATTGAAGAATCTATTGATTTGGTCAGTGCTAGAGCTGCGGAAAAAAACCTAGAATTAGCTTATTTAATTGAACCTTCTGTGCCGAGTACGGTAGTGGGGGATAGTACTCGATTACGGCAAATTTTGGTAAACTTACTCAGCAATGCAGTGAAATTTACTGCGGCAGGAGAAGTTATAGTCTCAGTTATGGCTCGCAATATCCCTGCTTATAATATTAATAATTCGCTGTTGGCTAATAGTCAACAAGAACAATTAGAATGTAGTAGCGAACAATTAGGAATTATTAAACAGTATGAAATTATATTCGCTGTCAAAGATACTGGCATCGGCATTCCTCTGAATCGAATGGATCGGTTGTTTAAATCTTTTAGCCAGTTGGATTCTTCTACAACACGCCATTATGGAGGTACAGGTTTAGGCTTGGCAATTAGCAAGCGCTTAGCAGAAATGATGGGCGGGAGAATGTGGGTAGAAAGTATGGGCGGGTCTGCCGGAACTCCCCCGGAGGATTTTCGCGCTTCAATTTTTGATTGGAGATTTCAGGAAACTGTGGATAATTTCAAAGATTTTGAGGGGGAGAGATCTAATAATTTAAAATCTAAGTTATCTAATTCAAAATCTACAGGTTCTACATTTTATTTCACTGTTAATGCTCTCTGCGACCCCAGTTATTTAACACTTAATTTGAACAATATTCAACCACAATTAGCTGGAAAGTGGCTGCTAATTGTGGATGACAATACTACTAACCGCCAAATTCTTACGTTGCAAGCTCAGTCGTGGGGAATGTTAGTCCGTGCTGGTTGCTCGGCTAGCGAGGCTTTAGATTGGCTATCTCAGAAAGAGCCATTTGACGTGGCTATTTTGGATATGCAAATGCCGGAGATGGATGGATTGCGATTAGCGGCGCAAATTCGTCAACACCCAAATTGTCAAGATTTGCCTTTAATAATGCTGACTTCTATGGGCAGACAAGAGGCCGCGATCGGCAATGATTGCGAGATTGAATTTGCCGCATTTTTGAATAAGCCAATCAAACAATCTCAGTTGTACAATGTTTTAATTAATCTATTTAGCGACCAACCTGTTGTAGATGGATGGGCGGGTAATAATGGGCAATGTTCGCCAGCAAATATACCCCTACTTGCGGAACAATATCCCCTACGGATTCTGTTAGCTGATGACCATTTGGTGAATCAGAAGGTGGCTTTACAAATTTTGCAGCGGATGGGTTATCGCGCTGATGTAGCGGGGAATGGTAAGGAAGTTTTAGAGGCTTTACGTCGCTTGCGTTATGATGTGGTGCTGATGGATGTGCAGATGCCAGAAATGGATGGCTTGGAAGCTTCGCGCCGGATCTGTGCAGAATGGCCTCCGGGTTTGAGGCCGCGAATTATTGCGATGACGGCGAATGCGATGCAGGGCGATCGCGAAGAGTGTTTGGAAGCTGGCATGGATGACTATGTAAGCAAGCCAATCCGCAGAGCGCAACTTGTGGAAGCTTTATCCCAGTGTCAGCCTCGAATAGCAGTAGAGGGAAAAGATGGGGGAGCTCTTGAGCGGGGAAGAGGTAAATCCTCCCCATCCTCCCCATCCTCCCAATCTCCCCCATCTCCCCCATCTCCCCCATCTCCCCTCCTTCCCCCCTGTCTTGATGCCAATATTTTAGAGGGGTTACGCGATGTAGAAGCTCTCGATGAGGTGATTGATATTTACCTAGAAACTGCTCCCAAATTACTAGAAGATATAGGGATTTCTTTAGTGTCGGCAGATATATTGGCTCTGCGGCCAGCGGCCCATTCTTTAAAGTCAATTAGTGGTACTCTTGGTGCTTTAATTCTATATGAACTTTGCCAGCAACTTGAAACAATGGCCAGGGTTAGTATTAATGAGGGTAAGCCTTTACCGCTAGAGTCAGTTGCGATTTTTCAGCAGATTGAGGCTGAGTATGAAAGAGTAAAGGAGGCTTTGCAAATGGAAAAGCAGCATTCTCAAATGTAGAGGCAGGAGGCAGGAGGTAGAAGGCAGGAGGAATAGATTACTAATATAAATTACCAACTAAGCTTTTCTTACTGACTTACGCTTAAATGCAAAAACCGCACTAAAACTAATTAAACCTACAAGTGTAGAGGGTTCCGGTATAGTTACTGTACCTGGGGTCGCATCACTCGGAGTGTTCTGTGTCCAAGTGGAATTCCGCACATCGCTCGTTGGACGGCTATCCGAGTAGTTAATACTAAAGTTATAAGTAGAAGTATCACTAAGTGTATTATCCTGCTGGACGCTTGCCTGTGCTAATTCAAAGCTTACTGGAGTTTGCTCCTGCTTGTTCGCTTCAAAAGCCTTGGCTGGATAGCTTACGATCGCACTCGCGCCGACAAGCAGCGTAGTGCCAATTAAAAGCCATCTGATAGTCTTGTACATGGTGTTCGCCTCTACACTTTTGATGGTACAATTGTTAAACCCTGAAGCAGTCGAGGGCTTAACCTCGTTCCAGAGAATTTTTTGATGTTATCTGTTTCCAAAAACAGTTTTCCATCTCACCGAGAATCCTAAATTGTATTTAGTAGGATTTTTCCCCTCCTATTTTCTCTTCTAACCCCATCTAATTTTATAAAATCTAGAGGCTAGATTTTATGAAGATATGGTGTGATTTCCCCTAAAATTAAGTAAAGCTTTGCTAAAGTTCAAGACTGACTTTTCAATCTCAGCACCCTCTTAGGAAGTTGCCAACTTTAGCTGCGGCTAACTCCAAAACTGGTGGCGGCTCTACTAGGGCAAATCTAACATAACCTTCTCCAGCTTTGCCAAAACCTGCACCAGGTGAAACTGCTACTCCTGTTTTTTGTACTAATTCCATACAAAATTTTACAGAATCTTGATTCCAAGGCTCAGGTAATTTAGCCCATACATACATAGTAGCAGCAGGCTCAGGCACTTGCCAACCAATGCTATGAAGTGCTCCGACAAAGGCATCCCGCCGCTGCCGAAAGGTTTCAACTGTTGCTGTCACACTGTCTTGAGGGCCAGTTAATGCTGCGATCGCGCCGTTCAAAATACCTCTGTACTGGTTGAAGTCAATGGCGGCTTTCACTTTTCGTAGGGCCTCTATTAACTGACTATTCCCGATCGCATATCCGACTCGAAACCCCCCCATGTTGTAGGATTTGGAAAGGGTAAAAAACTCAATAGACACGCTTTTTTGGGGGTCAGCTTGCAAAATGGAAGGGGCGGTATCGCAACGGGATAACTCCCCTGAAAATACTAAATCTACATAAGGGAAATCGTGAACTAAAACCAGGTCATGTTCCTGACAAAAGGCAACGGCTTTTTGGAAGAAAGAGAGAGGCGCGATCGCGGTTGTAGGATTGTGAGGATAGCTCAGTACCATCATCCTCGACTGAGCAAGTACAGCAGTGGGAATGTCTTCCAACACAGGTAAAAAGCCATTCTCCGCCTGCAAAGGCATCGGATAAATCTGGCCGGAAGCTAAGTAAACACCGCCTGCATGAGAAGGATAACCCGGATCGAGCAACAGGGCAAAATCGCCAGGATTGAGCACTGCTAAGGGTAAATGAGCCGTCCCTTCCTGGGAACCAATTAAAGGCAAAACTTCAGTTTCCGGGTCAACTTGAATACCGAATTTCTGGGCGTACCAATTCGCCGCCGCTTCTCGAAAAGCTTTAGTACCGTTAAAGAGTAAATAGCCATGAGTGCTGCTATCAGATAAAGACTCTGCGATCGCATCTATGACATTCTGTGCCGTTGGCAAATCCGAAGAACCCAGAGACAAATCAATCGTCTTCTGTCCCGCCGCTTTAGCTAAGGCCTTAGCTCGATCCATATCCGCAAATACATTCGATTTTAGGGGTTCTAAACGTTTCGCCAACTGCATAATATTAATTGGTAATTGGTAATTGGTAATTGGTAATTG
>NZ_JAQMUA010000137.1:0-13362 GCF_028330895.1 Kamptonema animale CS-326
AGACCTTTCCTTTTTATCACAACTAGGGGCTGGTTCTTCTCGCTTAGATTCTATTCTCAATAAGCTCCCATTTTTTTGAGCAGGTTTAACCCCGAAAACATCCTCCCTGCAATGGTTTGGGGGCGCTTGTCGCCCCCTGAAGCCGAGATAGAGGTAAAGCCGGGAGGTAGAGTCGAGGGGAGTGTTACCACTCCACCCCTCTCTTCCGAAACCGTGCATGAGACTTTCACCTCACACGGCTACTCAATGTGCTTTCCTATTGTCATTAATGGACTTCTGACTGCCATCAGTAGCAGTCTTCTTGTGGTGGCAATGTCGATGTAACAGTTGCATATTTTTCCACTCGTCCAACCCTCCTAGTGTCAATGGCTCTTTGTGGTCAACTTCCATTACATCTTCTTGAAGAAAATACAATCCGCACTCCTGACATTTACCCTGTTGTTGCTTCAGCACCTTAGCTTGATTCTTATGTTTCTCAAAAAATTGCGATCGCGAACAAGGATGGAGTAAGTTTCGATTTTACTATAATTCCCAATCTCTGCATTCATTTAAACTTTAGTATCTGTGGCAACTTCACTCTGTATCATCATCCAACCCAACAGCGCTAAAAAAAGACCGAGAGCGAGAAATCCTAAATCCCAAGCTAACTCGTTGACACCAGGCTTGACGTGGTGGATTCCCAAAATTTGATGGTCAACAATGCCTTCAACAAAGTCAAACAATCCAGCGCCAATTAATATTGAACCGAAAAAAGTTTGAGTTGACAAAGGAACATCTTTGCGCTTCACAGCACTCCACAAACAGAAGATTCCCGCCACTGTTACCAACCAATCTGCCGCGTGAAACAATCCATCTCCGAGGGTATTTAATTCTAAACCGGCAACGGTAGCATCGGTTTTAACACTGCTAAACATATGGTGCCACTGGAGGATTTGGTGCAGCACAATGCCGTCAAAAAAGCCGGATTGACCAATACCGAGGAGAATTCCTGCGATAATTAGAGGTTGGCGGTTGTTAACAACAGTGGCTGGTGAGTTTGTGCAATCGTTCAATGGAAAACCTCAGATGCTTTTACTAAATGCTTTTAATGCTGAGCCCTAGCCTATTATATCAGATCAGCTATTTCTAGGCCTTTATGGGAGGCAATCTCATCCAACGTTCTCGCCCACAAATGTTGAGCGTACTGTGACGATTTTCTTGGAGAATAGCTTTAATTTTTGCTGGTGGAGTATCGAGAATGTGAAACAACTTGCGCTTAGATAAATAACAAGGAGTTACCCACCCGTCACAGGTAATATTGGGTTCAACACAAGACCAACAAGCCCCTGTTAAAGCACAACTGGGGCTGACAGCAACCTGAGATGTTAAGCTGACCTGGTAAAGTTGAGCCGTAAGTTGGAGCCATAGATTGTGGTCTAGCACATCCTGACTCATTAATTCTTGGGCTCGCCCCTGGTTTGTTAAAGCAGAAAAGTTGATTTCTTGTACGCCTAAATTCTCTGCCAATCGCACGAATTCCAAACATTCATCAGCGTTGCGGCGACTCAATACCACTTCAATGTTGACGCGAATATTAGCGGCGAGCAATTCATTAATACCAGCGATCGTCCTTTGAAAAGAACCAGAACCGCGAATTAGATCGTGAGTTTCTTCTATTGCACCATCTAAAGACACTCCTGCTACTAACAATTGTAAATCGGCTAATCGCTCGGCTACCCCAGTGGTAATCAAAACACCGTTTGAGCGTAACCCAATTCCAATATTGCGGGTACGACAATGTGCTAACAAATCGAATAAATCTTTTCGTACTAGCGGTTCTCCACCAGCAAAGACAATTAAAGAAATACCCACATCAGCTAGACGATCGATAACTGCTTTCGCCTCTTCTGTATCTAGGCTCTCGCGCTTGTAACCAACAACATCGTAACAAGTTGTACAGTGTAAATTACAGGCCGGAGTTACACCCCAAGTAACTGAATATGGAACGAGTCGTTCTTCTGGTAACTCGTAGGGAAGTTCATCGGGAGATTCTTCAACATCGTAATCTGGGTTTTCTAAGGGTTCCTCATTAGGCTCATTAGGCTGAAATGATGGAATTTCTGAAGGTTCGGGCCAGCGTGTTGGCCAAGGATGTGGTGCGCCCATTGATTATTATCCTTTGATATCTTAGTACAAAAATCTATTGTGTAATGTTATTTAAAAGCGCTTGTGTATTATTAAAACGAGGGTCTTCTATACGTTCTCTCAACCGGGCAGCACCGCTTAAAAATAGCCGCGCTCTCTCTAAATTACCTTGTCGCGACAAAATATCGCCTATCAAATGTAATGCGTTACCGTGTCCCCAAGCATAAGCCATATCGGGATCGCTAACTAATTCTAAAGCGGCGTTAGCTTTGGAATTAGCTGCGATTAAATCTTCCTCTGATAAAGCAATCCAACCAGCAGTTACCAGGGAATCGATTTCATAAAGCTTGAATTCATGTCTACTGGCAACAGAGTAAGCTTCATTGACAGCACTGCGTGCTTCTGGTAACTGATTAAGAGCTTGCTTGAGTCTGGCTAAGCTAAGATGCGCCCAACAGTAAATTTCTTGTTGACCTGTTTGAATTGCCCAGCGTAAGGGATGTTCAATCTGAAGTTGTGCTAATTCGTATTCACCTTTGAGTCTGTAGACATCGCTCAGAGCCAATTGTGCATAAGCTATTAAACTAGGATATTCGTTATGAGGACGTGCAGCACGCTGTTTTGAATAATTAAGCACTTTGAGTGCCGTCTCAAGCTTACCTAGACGAGTTAACAAAAGAGCATAACAGACTGCGGCTTGACCGACGAGGGTACGGTGTCCCAGATCTAATAGATTCCGATTTTGACGGATGTCTTGCCCCTCCCTTCTCCTTCGCTTCATCGCTGCTAATTGGAGATATTGTGAAGGAGTTTTGCCAAGGCTAAAAGCTTCTGCTTGCTTAAAATCGGCTAGTGCAAGGCGTACTTTACCTTGTAGCGTTCTGGCGACAGCACGCCTTGCATAAGGATTAGCTCCAGAGTAAAGCTGTTTACCAAAATAACGCTCACCGATCTGTAATCTACCAAGCAAATCTTTTGATTTGCTTGTACCGCTGCTATTAGTTACATCAGATTCATAAGCCTCAACTATACCATCGGCTATTTGTTCTGCTTCCCGTAATCGACCAGTTAAAACTAGCACGTCGCACAAATTCTCTCTAGCGATGTATTGGTAAAGGCTTTTAGTTTCTCCACCTGGATAGTAGTAACTCTCTGGGGCAAATGCCAACTCACGTAAAAGTTTTTCTGCTGGCTTTAATTCACCAAGCTCGGCTAAAAATAGAGCGCGATCGTGCTGGATAGATAAAAATCCAGATTCAGAATTGACTGTTATTTCTGGCGCTGGCAAGCTTGAAAGGTCTACTTGTTCAAAAGCGGAGTTCAGACGCAACCCCAACCTAAATTCTCCCCTTTTTAACCCAAATTTTATGTAACCGTTTTGGGAAAAACTTAATGATGGAAAGCCTGTGTAAAAACGTAATGCTAGAAGCGAAAAATTTGAACGGACAAGTTCCTTGAGGGCTGCTGTTAGCACTTCCGGCTCATTAAGGTTGTGAACTTGACAAGCAGCTAGTTGAAGTATTAATGCTGCTACTCGCTCTAGGGCTAGCCTTTGATGTTCGCAAAGGTAAATAAGGTTCATGAGTTCTGCCTCCGTACCTTGAACGCCACAGTCGCGAAGGAGTTTTAAAGCAGCTTCTTGAGTGAGATGATTTGTGTTCAATGCTTACTCCTGTTAGCTTTTATGACAATTTACGAGGGATTTTAGGCTGAGTGCAAACCAAGCAGTTAACAGCGTCAGATAACTGAAGCGCAGTTAGCAACCCTTAAGCTTTTAGGAGCATTTATTTAGACTTGCTAATTGCTAATTGTTAATTGCTAATTGCTAATTTAGGCTTTATGTCCGGCAAATTACTTCTGAAACTGGCTTGTTAGTCGTTTAAATGCGTAAGAGCTTATGAGCTGGTCGCAGATTATACCCGTATGTACGCTATTCTTCGGTGTGTTCCCAAAGGGTCGGGATCTCCCAAGTGAATTTTACGAAAAGTTTATAAAATCGAGTATTACTTTACTATAACTTTACACCTTTTCTACGTATAAACCGCTAGAGTACCTACAAGTGGCGGTAGCAGTTGTTACAATTCTACAACATATAATATGCCAAATTTTATCGGTCAGGGTGCAAGAAGTGCGATCGCCTTTATCGATCGTCAAGTTGAAGATTATCAAGGTTTGATTGCCGGAGTAAAACCCGGTACGGAAGTGGTCGTTTTGGATGGCGACAGAGATGCGATCGACCAAATTACTCAAGTATTAGGCGATCGCAACAATATTGACAGCATTCATATAATTTCTCACGGTAGTTCAGGCTGCTTGCAACTAGGAAATGGCAGCTTGAGTGCAAAAAATATAGAAACCTATGGTGACAGGCTACAGCAATGGTTTGCGTTATTACTGCGTAGTCGCGAAACATTCAGGGGGCTAAAATTTATCGGTTTGACCGAAATACTTTTTAGCGAAAGCTGGACTGACACAATTTCATATCCCCAATCCCGAATTTCAAATCCCCCTGAAATTATTCTCTATGGGTGCAACGTAGCAGCAGACGCAACAGGTTTAGCATTTATAAAACGCCTGAGTGAGTTAACTGGCGCGTCAGTAGCGGCTTCCAAAAAGCTGACGGGAAGTGCGGCAAAAGGCGGCGACTGGGAATTAGAAGTCAGAACCGGGAAAATAGAAAAATCCCTGGTATTTGAACCCAAAGTATTAGCAGCTTACGAGTACGTTTTGAATAGTTTTGGTGCTGCAACTAATTTTGGCGCAGGTTCATATCCTGTCTTCGTCGATGTCGCAGATTTTAACGGCGACAAAATAAAGGACTTAGCGGTGACAAACGCTAACGCTCCCATCAACGGCAGCAATCCTGGCACATCAATTTTATTAGGAACAAGCGCGGGTAGCTTTGGCACCGCTACTCAGTTGGGAAAGGGGCGAAATGTCTTCGCTATCGCTAACTTTGATGGAAATATCTATGAGGACTTGGTTGCAGATAATGGCAGTGGTTCTGTATCAATATTTTTGGGGAATAGCAGTGGCTTGGGTGCTCCCGTCAATCTATCTTTCGACCCGCTAATTTTTGCTAAATATATTGTTGCGGCAGATTTTAATGGTGACAAGAGAGCAGATATAGCTGTGGCAACTAATCGGGTTACCGGCAGCCTCAATACTAACGGTGTTATCTCAATTCTGTTGCAAAATCTCGACGGGACTTTTAGCGCACCAGTCAATTCTTTAGTAGGAAGAACCCCCGCTTTCATCACCGTGGGCGACTTTGATGGCGACAGGAAACAAGACGACTTGGCTGTGACAAGCCCAACCGATAACACAGTTTCAATTCTGCTGGCAGATGACAATGGAGTCTTTAGCAATGGTCCAACTATTCCAGTGGGAACGCAGCCGAATTCTATCGCTATCGGGAGGTTTGATGCGGACTATACAGACGACTTAGCTGTAGCTAATGTTACCTCTAAAAACGTCTCTATTCTATTACAAAAAACCACTGGAACTTTTACCGCTGCTCCCAATCTAGCAGTAGATACAAATTTTTTAGCTGCCGGAGATATCGACGTTGATGGCACGTCAGATTTGGCAGTGACGAAGGGTACACCTAGAGCCGTGTCAGTTCTGATGGGAAAAGGCAATGGTGAATTTAGCACTCCCATAGACTTTCCGGTGGGTTCTGCTAATTCTTATCTTAGTGTTGTGGTGAAAGATATTGATGGAGATAAAAAGCCGGACATTGCTGCAACTAGCTTCGATGACAATAATGTTTCGGTTCTGCTAAATACACCCAATACAGTTAATTTCGGTGCGGCCACTTACAGCGGTACTGAAGGATCTGCGGATACAGTAATTCCCGTTACTCTCAGCGGCGGCACTCCTTTAAACGATGTAACAGTACCAATTGTCATCGACCCCAGCAGCACAGCCACCGAAAATTCAGACTACACCTTTTCGCCTACTACTGTTACTTTCCCCATCGGCACTACTACTCTCACCCAGAATGTTGCAGTTACTATCAAGCCTGACAATCTCCCTGAAAACGCCGAAACAGCAATCCTCAACTTTGGCGCAATCACCGGAGGCGTTGCCGGTACAACCAAACAAACAACATTAACTATTGCTGCTAACGGTACTGTTTCTTATGCCATCGCCGCTGGTACTGCCAGCATTCCTGAAGGCAATAGCGGCACAAAACCTCTGGCTTTTACCGCGACTCGCAGCGGCAACACAGGCGGGGCAAGTAGCGTCAATTATGCAATAGGAGGAACAGCTACAAACGTCAGCGATTACAACAACATCGGTGGCACTTCAGGGGCAACTACTACTAATGGCACAATTAATTTTGCCGCCGATGAAACATCCAAAACTATTACTCTCGATGTATTAGGCGACACCCAAGGCGAACCTGATGAAACTGTTACCGTCACCCTGCTTAATCCCACAGGCCCGGGCGTAACCCCGACCATTACCACTTCTACCGCTACCACAACTATTACTAATGATGACAAAGCTGGCTTTACTATTAACCCAACAGCATTAACTACAAGTGAAGTCGGTGGCACTGCTACCTTCACTGTCAAACTCAACTCTCAACCCACTGCTGACGTTACCATCGATTTGAGCAGTTCCAATGTTGCAGAAGGAACAGTTTCAACTAATAGCTTAACTTTCACTCCTGCTAAATACAATGAACCGCAAACAATAACGGTGAGCGGTGTTGACGATTTACTAGCTGATGGTCCTCAACCTTACAAAATTGTCACGGCTGCTGCTAGGAGTACCGATCTTAATTACAACAACGTCAATCCTGATGATGTCGCCGTCACCAACAGTGACGATGAAACTCCGGGAATTACGGTGAATCCGACGGCAGGATTAATTACTGGTGAAGATGGCACCAAGGCTAACTTTACTGTGGTTTTGAATACTCAGCCAACGGCTGATGTGACTATCGAGTTGAACACGGATAATGTTGCCGAGGGAACTGTTTCAACTAATAGGTTAACTTTCACGCCGGCTAAGTGGAATACAGCGCAAGAAGTAACAGTAACAGGGGTTGAGGATAATAGTATTGCTGACGGCGATATTGATTACAAAATAGTCACGGAGCCTGCTGTTAGTACCGATGCGAGTTACAACCTAGATGTAGCGGATCTTAGCATTACCAATAAGGACAATGATACCGCTAGTATTTCTATTACTCCCACGGCAACAACTGCTATAGAAGGCGGCGCGGCGGGCAGCTATGACATCAAGTTAACGTCACAGCCGATCGCACCTGTTACCATTAACTTTACTGCAAGTGAAATAAATGCGATCGAGCCTGTTACCTTTGACAGCACTAACTGGAATGTTGCTACAACAGTCACTGTCACCGCTACCGACGATAGCAAAACCGAAGGTACGCACACGGGTACGATCGCTCACACTGTTACCAGTACAGACCCTAAGTATAGCGGCACGGCAGTTCAGGATGTAAAAGTAGAGATTGCCGATAACGACGCAGCAGGTGTTACCATTGCACCTACGAGTACAACTGCTATAGAAGGCGGTGCGACGGGAAGTTATACAGTCAAGCTCAACAGCCTACCGAGCGCACCTGTTCGCCTCAGCTTCAATACAGGCAGTCAAATTAATCCAGTTTCTGCGATTAATTTCAACAGCACTAACTGGAATATCCCGGAAACAGTCACTGTCACCGCTACCGACGATCGCCAAGCCGAAGGCCAATACGCGCACAGTGGCACGATCGCTCACATCCTTACCAGTACAGACCCTAACTATAGCGGCACGGCAGTTCAGGATGTAAAAGTAGATATTCTCGACAACGACGCAGCAGGTGTTACCATTGCACCTACGAGTATAACTGCTACAGAAGGTGTCGCGAATGGCAATTATGACATCAAATTAACGTCGCAGCCGAGCTTCCCGGTAACTATCAATTTCACAACAGATCAGCAGATAGAGGCGATCGCTCCTGTGACTTTCACTGCGGATAATTGGAATGTCCCTCAAAGCGTTACAGTGAAGGCGGTTGACGATACGATTGTGGAAGGCGCGCACAACGCTAAAATTACTCACGATGTATCTAGTTCTGATACCAACTATAACAGCAGAAGTGGTCCAGACGTGACGGTGGCAATCGCCGATAACGACACCGGACCGCTACTTGGTATTCCCACGGTAAATTTTTCCGAAGCTACTTACCAAGTCAATGAAAGTGGTCAGAAACAAATTACTCTCACTCGCACTGGAACTGCGGAGGCTCTAAACAAAATTTCCCAGGTGTACATACAACCTGTTACTGGTGGTTCAGCGACTGAGAGAACAGATTGGAAGTTTGCCTCCAGTGACTCTGGTCAAGTCACCGTCACCTTTAACCCAGGCAAAGATATTCAAACTTTCACAATTGAGATTTTGCCGGATACTCAAGGTGAGGGAACAGAAGAAATCGCGTTTCAGATCGCTAGTGCGGATGATGCCAATATTGGCCCTCAAAGCTCTACCACCTTGCAAATTTTTGATGGTGACAGACTGTTCACCGACACGAACGCTCCGATATCTGGTTTATCTTCGGCCATCTGGGGAGACTACAACAATGATGGCAAACTAGATATCCTCGGAAACAGCCAAATCTACGACAACATCGGAACCTACGACAATAACGGTCAGTTGAACGAATATGGCTTTAGCGAAATTTATGGAAGAGGCTTGCCAGGTCAGAATTCAGTCTGGGCAGATTACAACAATGACGGGCGACTGGATACCTCGCTGACCAATACCAATAGCGACAACACTCTCAGGTACGGAATCTACAGCAGTGATACGAAGTTTAACTTTGACGCTAACCCAGATCCAGATACAGGGCTACGTGACCTTCTCCCCTCTCGAATTTTTAGCTCAAGTTCGGCAGATTACAACAATGACGGGCGGCCCGATCTGTTGCTCAATACAGTAGGTTCTTACCCCGAATACCCGATTACCACCACACTCTACCGCAACACAAAACCTATTATGTATCAAGACCGCTTTCAAGATAGCAAAGCACGTCTCGATACTGGCGAACCACTATTTTCTACTAGCGAAATAGCTGGTGCTAACAGTCCTGGGGTTTGGGCAGATTACGACAATGATGGCAAACTCGATATCCTGATCAGGGTAACGGAGTCACAGCAGACTCAATCAGGGCAATTAAGGCGAAAAGCCAAACTCTACCGCAACTTGGGCGATGGCGTTTTTAAAGAAACTGCCGTATCATTGCCTGGTTTAGGTTCAGAATTCCCTCGCTTTGGCGCCACTGTTGATGATATGGCCTGGGGAGACTACGACAACGACGGCAAACTTGATATTTTGCTCACCGGGGCGATGGACGACGCGAATGGTTCAACCCAGCTTTTCACCAAAGTCTACCGCAACACAACCAGTACCAATGGGTCAGCCAGCTTTGAAGACATAGGTGTACAGATACCTGGTTTGAGTCAAGCTAAAGCTGCTTGGGGAGACTACGACAATGACGGTAAATTGGATATCCTGCTCACTGGTTGGGACCGGCAAGATTTCGCAAGTCCAGGAACAAGCGTCACCAAAGTCTATCGCAACACGGGCAATGGCTTTACCGACAGCGGCGCACAAATCGACAGTGGCGCACAGCCTGGTGCTACTACCTCATCCACAACTGCTTGGGGTGACTTTGACAAGGATGGAAAATTGGATATCCTGCTTACAGGTGGTTCAAGTTACAGTGACTCCTTTACCAAAGTCTTCCGCAACAACACCCCTAATGCCAACACTCGTCCCGATTCACCCACAGGGCTGACGGCTAAGTCGGATGGTGGAACTGTCACTTTTAAATGGGACAAAGCAACTGACGATCACACTCCTGCTGATGGTTTAAGCTACAACCTGCAAGTTAAGACTTCCGATGGTAAGGATATTATTCTTTCCTCGATGTCTCTGTGGGACGGCACTCGACAAATTGTTGGGTTGGGGAATGTTAGTCAAAACACCCAGTGGCAACTTAAAGACTTGCCTCACGGGACATATAGCTGGGGCGTGCAAGCAATTGATAATGCTTGGGCAGGTTCTCCCTTTGCTTTCGGAGAGAGTTTTACGATTGAGAACAGCCCGCCAGAAGAGCAAATTAACCTGGGTGCCAAGGCCACTGAGTTTAACCGACCTATCAAAGATGTATACACTGACCCCGATGGCGATCTGATTAATTACCAGTTGACTCTACCTAATGGCAGTCCTTTATACAGTGACTCAAACACTAGCTGGCTCGGGCTTCAATACGACTACTGGCAAAACACCATCACATTCACCGGAACTCCCCCAAGCGGTTCGCAACCTTTCAAGGTGAAGTTAATAGCTACAGACGATCTCGGTCGCTATAGCGAACAGACTTTCACGGTAACAACGAAAGATGGCCGCTGGGTGATAGATGGTTATATCTCCGGTGCAACTGTCTTCCTAGACGCCAACAAAAACGCCATCCTCGACACTAGCGAACCATCTACGATTACCGACACAGGCGGTAAATTCAATCTCGATATCCCCTTCGAGACTTTCGACACCAACAAAAACGGAGAAATCGACCCAGAAGAAGGCAATTTAGTTGCTGTTGGAGGCACTGACACCGCCACCGGCTTACCCCTAGAAACACCAGTCACCGCACCAGCAGATTCTAGTGTAGTCACCCTATTAACCACCTTAGTTGCTGACTTAATCGACAAAGGAATTGCACCTGAAGCAGCACAATCTTTAGTCAAAGCCGCTCTTGGACTCCCTGCTGATGTTGACTTAACTAGCTTCGATCCAATAGAAGCTACCAACAACAACATACCTGGCGGAGTCCAAGTCTTAGCCGCAATGGTGAAAGTCCAAAACTTCATCACTCAAACTGCTGCTTTGATTGATGGTGCTTCTATTGCAGCTAGTCAGGATCTGGTCAAGGCTGTTGTCCGTTCAATTAACGAGCAAATTCAATCCGGTACAGTTTTAAACCTCAGCAATGCAGCAGCTTTAGAACCAATCATTCAGCAAGCTGCCGCTAAAATCCAGCAAATTGACCCCAGTTTCAACAGTCAAAAACTCAGCCAAATGGGATCGCAAGCTGCAACAGTAATGGCAACAGCAAATCAACGCATTGATTCGGCTGTCTCCAACCCAACAGCGACATCGATTCCTGAAGCAGTTGCCCGCGTCCAACAGGTAGCTTTGGGTCTAACTACTCAAGATTTCAAAGCTGTTGGTGCAGAAACTAAACCTATTTCACAAGTAGTTGCTGACAATACTGGTGCTGCTTTAGATAGCAAAATTCAAGCTGTAACATTGCCTGTTGGGATTGCTACTCCTGTTGTCAGCGGCGACGCAGATTTAGGTAGCAATTCCCCCAATCGAATTGTCGGTACAAATGGCGACGATACCCTCACTGGCGACAGCGAAAATAATGCTTTGATGGGGATGAGGGGGAATGATTACCTGGACGGCGGCATTGGCAATGACTCTATTTTCGGCGGCAAAGGTGGCGATGCTTTGCTGGGAAGTAGCGGTGATGATGTTTTGTTTGGCAATCGCGGTGCTGACTTTTTGAACGGTGGCGATGGTAATGATATTCTCTACGCAGGTAAGAGCGATGATTTGCTCAATGGCGGCTTGGGTAATGATAGTTTGATTGGAGGGAATGGGAGCGATCGCTTCTTATTATCTACTAATTCTGGCATCGATACTATCTTCGATTTTGAAGATGGTCAAGATTTGCTTTCTCTCGGCAATAATCTTACTTTCGCCCAACTGTTAATTACTCAAGAAAACAGTTCAACTTTAATCCGTTTGTCAGCCACAGGCGAAATTTTAGCTTCTCTGAATGGGGTGTCTGCTAGCCTGATTAATGCTGCCGATTTTAACCTAGCTTAAAGCCTTGAGGTCAT
Organism: Kamptonema animale CS-326; assembly: GCF_028330895.1. Taxonomy (NCBI): domain Bacteria; kingdom Bacillati; phylum Cyanobacteriota; class Cyanophyceae; order Oscillatoriales; family Microcoleaceae; genus Kamptonema; species Kamptonema animale. The sequence goes on from NZ_JAQMUA010000137.1 coordinate 12,057, forward strand.
AAACAGGGTTCCTTTTTTCATAGGAACCCTGTGCCTTTCGTGGCTTCCTCTAGGAATTCTCAAGCCGTTGATGAGCTAAATTTTCTGCACTCAGCTAAAACAGTTACCATAAATTTCACTAAGTATACGTAAAGCTTTCTTAAAGATTTTATGATTTTATCCGTAATATTACATAGAAAAACCTACGTATCTTTACAATCATCTGTTGAAAGTCGAATATAATTGTGTGTAGCGATGAGTTAATAAAATTAATTGTCAGTGTTGACTTCCCTCGCACGAAAACGGGAACTAATTCTGACGATTCTTACTGCATTCTTCGACGTGCAAACTGATTAGTGTTGACAATAATAATAAACAATAAAAATTAACAAGGCAATCTACCATGAACAAGCAAATTATCTTTGTTGACGACTCTGTAAAAGACTATCAAAGCTTGATTTCAGGGATTAATGGCGCTGAAATTGCGATTTTAAATGACAAATCCAGTGGCATCGAGCAAATTACAGCAGCCTTAGCTAATAAAAAAGATATTGAAGCGCTGCATATCCTTTCACACGGCAGCCCAGGCAATTTACAAATCGGTGCAGAGGGGCTCAATGGGAATAATATAGAAAATTTCAGCACTCAGCTAAAACAGTGGGGAAAGGCTTTAACTGAAAAGGGCGAGATTCTATTATATGGCTGCGATGTAGCGGCAGGTGAAACGGGATTACAATTTATCCAAAACCTGTATCAATTAACAGGGGCAGATATTGCCGCATCAAATAACAAAACGGGGAATAAAGCATTAGGGGGAGACTGGGAATTAGAAGTAAAAATCGGGAACATAGAAACCCAACCCCTGAAGGTTCCTAATTACAGTTACACCCTAGCACCAACAGGCACGGCAGATAACAAAGGTATCCTCGTCAGCAGCACCCCAACCGCAATAGATGTTTTAGCCAACGACACTGGAACTGGAAGGCTGAACGTCGAAAGCATTGTTACTGGCCCTACTCGTGGTACAGCGATTATTAATGACGCGATTTATGTCGGCGGCGGTTTCACCACCATCGGCGGAGTTGCTCGCAACGGAATCGCTCGGTTGAATAGCGACGGGACAGTAGATAGTACCTTCAACCCGAATGCGGATAATGGTGTCATAGCTGTAGCGAACTGCAAAAAGCAGAGGTCAAAACTGCAAAAAGGGGATTTTTGAAACCACATTAACTGCCAAAAGTGGGTGTCTCAAAACCACATTCAGTGCAGAAGAAACCACATTACGTGCAAATAAACTGAAAACAGACAATTGAAACCACATTAACTA
>NZ_JAQMUA010000138.1:0-15829 GCF_028330895.1 Kamptonema animale CS-326
CCCCCCCCCCCCCCAACCTTACAATTGTGGAGTGAACTTCCTACAAGCAACCTCCTACCTCATTCTCCTGCCTCCTGCCTCCTGCCTCCTCTACTGATAGTTTTGCGTAAGTTCCATTGATGTAAAACTACCATGCAAACCATAGGGAACATGATGCTTCAAATGCAACCTCGCCACAGGCCCCTTAGTAATATCAAGAGCATCCAAAATTACCACGTCAGACCGATGATTAGCCGCATCATACATTAATATTATCAGCCATCCATCATCCTCACTCTCAAAAGAATTGCGAGGCACAAAAACAGGTTCCCCTACAAAACCTCTCGGTGCAGCACTCCAAATTTGACGCTCATTCGTAGTCAAATCAATCTTTAAAATCACCTGCAAAGGAGCATTACCAGATTCAGCCTCAGCACCTCCTATATAAAGATATCGATAAGACTGACCAACACGATCGGGATGCAAAACTGGAAACTCGCAACATCGGCGCTCAATTACTTCATGTTGAACTGTTTCCTCTTGTAAATTCAGCCGGAAACGCCACAACTCTCCCGCCGGAATGCTATCAAAATTGACTTCCCGAAAATCTTTACCAGGTTCCACATCTGGGAAAGATTCATAGCAAACAGAATCAACAAAGATTTCCCCTGCTTCTTCCCAAGCATTAGCGTGGTGAAAGGCAAAACAAGCCTCAGTTTCTAAGACTTTTATTTTTCCTTGGTTTGGGTTGCGGGGAATTAAAATTACTTGTGTTCTGCGATTGGGATCGAATTTAATGCACTCCGCCGCACCTTTTAATCCCAAAGCGAAAGGGAAAGGATTAAACGCTACAGGATTTTGGAAGAAGATGCAATAATTCGGCGTAATTGCCATATCATGCAAAAACGCAAAACCTGGGATTACATGACTGTGGCGATGTAAGAGTTTCCCATCAGCATCTAGTTCATAAATAGTAATGGTACTAGATAATCCAGGCTTGACAGAAAAGTTAACTAATCTCTCACCTTTTCCGCCTCTGCTTTCAATTCTAGGATGAGCTGAAAACGGTTCATCAGGCTTTAATATCCCGTCTAGGTACTCTAATCCTAAAGTTTCTAAAGTATAGGGGTCTAGGCGGTAGGGTGCTGCTGCTTCCCATAGTGCCAAAAGTTTGCCGCCCCAGTAAATAATGTTAGTGTTAGCAATATTTTTGATTTTGAAGTCAAAAATATTCGTCGCCAATCCCCCCGGTTTCTGAGTTCCAAAAACGCCACGATAGAGAATTTTACCTGCTTCTTGTTCGGCGAGATAGCCTTCCGTGCGGACAAACTTATTACAAAAGTGAGCGCGACCATTGGCAAAGGCGATCGCGCAAACCATTCCATCGCCATCAAAAGGATGGTGAATTTTTTGCCCGTTGATATCCAGTAAACCGGGGCCGTTGCGGAAGAAAGTTCCTTGCAAATCTGAGGGAATTTCACCCTCTACATCGTCGATCCAGTAGTTATATTCCTGGGGTTGGGATTCATAGCCGCGCTGCCAGTCTTTGCGATCGTAGGATACGGGTTGATGAATTTCTAGTTTCTGCATAATGTAGAGATTTGGATTTTTTACGGCAGATTGTAGCTATATTTTACCACAGATAAACACAGAGAAAATCACTAATTATTTAGGATCTTCAGCCGTTAATTTGTCTTGAATTGTTGGTACTAAATCTGGCAGAAATTCCGGCATAAAATGCTGCCCTACAATTTTAGAACTAGCCATTTCTGGTTGTAAAAGAGGAATAGAAGAATGGTATCCTTCTTCGCGTTCTGTATCGAGATTGGTGGAGGGTAGCCAGCCTAAAAATGGCAAAGGCAGGAGGGTTGAGAGGTTGGCGATCGTGGCTAAGAGCCAGAGTTTATCAAAGTTAGTTTCGGTAATTCCGAGCCAGTGCATCAGCAATGCACCAGACTCGTAGGAAAGGAGAAATCCGACGTTACTTATTGATATTAGTAGAGCAAATAAGCTAGCTTCTACTCCCTTTGGGCACAGTCGAGCGCAGAGCACTAGGATCGGCATGAATGCAATTTTTCCGATGACTGTTAAAATTAGTCCGTCTCCCAGGCTGAACCAGTGGTCGTCTATGCCTAAACTGCGGTTAGTGTGAGTGATTAGCAGCAAAGTTGTCATGCCCAGGGTAGTGGAGAGGACGATCGACCAGCCAAACATGACGCGAAATGGGATAGATCTGAAGAAGCGTTGAAACAGCCAGACACCTGCGAGGGAGGCAAAGCTTGTAACTAGGTGCAGGCGACCTAGAAATTCGGGTTGAAAGCCTAATTCATTGGTGGTGAAGAAGAAGAGGGCTGAATCTGCACTTGGGGTGGCTTGCCAGAGGAAGATGAAGGCGGTAGGCAACCAGATAGATTTTTGGGTGATAGTTTGGCGCAGTTGGGTGAATTGCTGTTTAACTATGTTGAAGTTGAAGCGATCGCTTACTCGTTCTTCAATTATTAACCATGCTGCGGCTGAGACGATTAGGGGAAAGGAAGCAGTGATTAAAAATATTGTTTGGCTGCTAAACCGTTCGAGGAGGAAACCACTAAGGTAGGCTGTAATTAGCCCGCCAACGGCTGTGGCTGCCGAACTTAGGGATTGTAAGGAACCCGCCTCTTTAGCCGATTCTTTCCTTGCTCTTTCTACAACTAGGGAGTCTGCAATTACGTCGCTGACTGCCACAGATAAAGAACTAAAAGCGATCGTTGCTGTAGCAGCCCAAGGGCTGTGAACAATTGTTGCTAAGGCTATCCAAGCCGATGTGCCTAACAGCCCTGATAAAATGATATAAGGGCGGCGGCGGTAGCCGAAAATCGGCAGCCCGTCGGACATGAAGCCGAATAAGGGCTTGATCACCCAAGGTAAGGCGGTTACACCCAGCATTGCCGATACTTCAACGGGACTCATGCCGAGTTGATCTTTAAGAAAGAAACTAACCGCTAGGCGTGCTAGTCCTAAGATGCCTTGGACGAAGTAGATGAGTAATATGGCAATAAGTTCAGGTGTTGGCTCATTCCCAAAGAATATTTTTTCTTTCAAAAAATCTTTGAGTTTGATTCTGCCAGAAGAGGAACTCAACATTTGGTAAAGGATTATTAAGATTTATTAATAATAGCATATTTATCGTCACGTAATTTTAATCAAAAATAGAAAATTGTTTTTTGTAAGTGAGGAGAAGATTTTTATCAAAGAAAATAGTTATAAAAAATAGTTAGAAAACGGCTTATGAAAGTCTCCGCTTCTGAATGCTAAAAACGATAAAACTAGGAGGAGAAGAGGAATTAAAGCCCAATGCTAAAATTCTCGCTCGCCTAGTTTTATCGCTTGTAGTAACTCAAACAATTGAAAATTTATTAGCCACTTGTTGCCAGAAGGCTTCCTATTTGCCACATGGGGTGTAAATGTAAGCAGATAGTGGCGATGAGCAAGGTAGAGGTCGTCACGAGACCAAATAAGCCGAGGTTAATAGGGTTTAAGGTTGTCATTGGTTTACTATTGGTATACAATGTATTTCACGAAGTTTGGGGAGTTTTTCTCCATCTGTTTAAATTAACCCAAGATAATTAGTCTGTCAAGACCGAGAAAGATTTTACAAAAACTGATGGAATAGGCTGTAGATAGTAGCATTGTTCAGCATTTAAGCTTCTTTGAAGAAGCGAATAATTTCGCGGACATGATCTAGAACTTGTCCATCAGTGCTAAGTTGAGCGATCGCACTTTGCGCTTCCCTAGCTAGCTGAGTATGTTCTGCTTGATTTGTTGCTCGTTGGTTTTCTAATCCAGCAGCTAAGCGAGTTAATTCCGTGCGCGTTGCTTCCCACTGTAGCTGTTGAGATGCTACCCAAGAGGTCGGATTGTCGGGATTTAGCTGTTGTTCGAGGCTTTTAACTGTATATTCAATCTCGTTAAAACGATGGCGGAGTTCGACAATATCTTCGCGGGGATGTAAAAATTGACCGCGAATCATTCTTAAACGCATTGCCAAATATTGGTAGGCGCGTATGGCTGGGCGTAAAATAGTTAATAGCAAAGCTGCGCCAGAACTGATGTAACCAACTACACTGATGCCTGTAATAGCTAGAGTATAAAGTGCGATGGCAGAGAGGAGGTGGAGTGCGATCGCAGCAAACAACGAGCGACGAGCTAGCATTCCTACATATTTGATTTGTTTTTCATCAACTGGAATGCCTTTTTCCGTTGATTGAGCAGCTTCTGCTAAAACTTCTTTAGATTCAAAGTGAATATTCCAGGGAACTGTAACTATTAACAGTAACCATTCAAAAGTTGCCGCAGCAATTGCCCAATCTAGAAAGCTACCTGCGGGTATGTGTAGCCATTGAAGAATGGCGAAGATCAGCAATATTAGAATGCCAAATCCAACGCTGAAACCTGCAAAATTATACATTTTGGGTATCTCTGGGTATGTTGCTCTGATTGTGGATTAGTTTTTTTAAGGTAAGTAGATATAGTGTGACACTTAGAGAAGTTTCATAGTTGGGGAGAGAGTGACGGGTTAGGAAGAGCAAGCTTTAAGGCTTTTAGGTTTAAACTGTTGAGGATATTTGCTGCTTCAATTTCATCTATAGGCAAATTTCGATCGAGCATAAAAGCAATAAAATCCTCTTTGTTACCTTCGTTTTGCAAAATATTCCACAAGTCGTCATAGAGGGTTTCTATAGTCAGAACTGGCATAGTTATAGCTATAAATAATGGTAACGATCGTATCCTAATCATGTTACTGCCATAGCTGCTGATTGACTTGCGCTACGATCGATTGACTTGAAAAGCGATCGCGCTCTCCTGCGAGATAAACGTACTCAACATTATCCCTCAAAATTAACCTTAATATCCTAATTCTGAATTAGTTGCTAATCTAAAATCTGAAATCACAAGTCAGCACCAAGGACAGACTGATGTCAAAGCAGACTCTCGGCCTCGACAACCCGCTTTATGATTACCTATTGTCCGTTTCTCTGCGGGAGCCGGATATTCTCGCCTCACTCCGAGAAGAAACGGCCAAGCATTCTAGAGCAATGATGCAGATATCGCCAGAACAAGGTCAGTTTATGGGGCTGCTCGTCCAACTCATGGGAGCGACGAAAACTCTGGAAATCGGGGTTTTCACCGGCTATAGCTCACTTAGTGTAGCTCTATCACTTCCTGGTAACGGGCAGATAGTTGCTTGTGATATAAGTGAGGAATACACTGCGATCGCGCGTCGCTATTGGCAAGCCGCTGGAGTAGCTAATAAAATTTCTTTGCAACTAGGGCCCGCCGTCAAAACCCTGGATAAGCTGTTATCCGCTGGACAGGGAGGAACTTTTGATTTTGCCTTCATCGACGCTGATAAAGAAAATTATGACGCATACTACGAGCGATCGCTGCAACTGGTTCGCACTGGCGGCTTAATAGCAATTGATAATGTTCTATGGGGAGGACAGGTTGTTAACTCCGAGGTGCAAGATAAAGATACTCTCGCCATTCGTGCTTTCAATGAAAAGCTGCGCCACGATCCCAGAGTTACTCTTAGTCTTGTACCGATCGCAGACGGACTTACTCTAGCACTGAAACGTCGCTGGGCTCCACTCATGGAAGCGGAATCATAACGGATGAAAATTGGTGATTGGTAATTGGTAATTGGTATACACAGATTTTACAGATTGCTCTGATTTCACAGAGTAAACGATCGTGACTATAACTAATGTGTAATCCGTGTAATCGGTAAAATCCGTGTTCATAATTGGTAATTGTATTTTTCTACTAACCACTAACCACTAACCACTAACCACTAACTACTAACAATTACCATTAACAACTAAGAAATAAATGCTAGAGTCAAATTTATACATAAAATTACCTATTCATGAAACTTTTCAGAGTACCGTCCAAGGTGAGGGTTACTGGAGTGGCACTTTAGTTGATTTTATCCGATTAGCAGGCTGTCCTGTTCATTGCCCTTGGTGTGACACTGGTTATAGCGAGGGAGGCAAAGACTTACCTAATGTACAGCGTTCAATTGTAGAATTGTTGACAGAATTGAAGTCTCCAAGAGTTGTAATTAGTGGCGGAGAACCCTTCATTCATAAAAATTTACCTCTCCTAGTTGAAACCTTATTAGAAGTTGGTAAACAGGTAAGTATTGAAACATCAGGCTCTCACTGGCAGGAAGTTGCGGGAGAAGCTTGGATTACTCTGTCTCCAAAAGAGCACGTTAATCCTAAATACCCTGTGCAAGAAAAGTTTTGGAGTAGAGCGAATGAAATCAAGTTAGTTATTAGCACGGGTAAGGAAGTTAATTTTTATAGAGAAGGCTTGGTTTCTAACCCGAATATCCCTGTTTTTTTACAGCCGGAATGGAGCGATCGCTTTCGTGCAATTCCAATAATATTGCAATTACTCCAGCAAAATCCTGGCTACAGATTATCTTTGCAAACTCATAAACTCATTGGCGTACAGTAGTTAGAAGAAGGAAGAAGGAAGAAGGAAGAAGATCGATATGAAAATGCAATCACAGTAAGGATTTCAGTAATTAATAATGTTCTAACCGTGTTGGCGGTTGCTATACAAGAGATTTTAAGCGCGAATGCTTCGCCCCTACGAATATATCTACACGCATCAGGATACTCCCTGCATAAGTCCTATTGGGTGAGACATATATATAAGCGATAGAGATTAAACTAAATTGAATGCCTACACTTTTTAGAGCTAAAAAATATGCTACTCCTAACTTTTTTGACAATGACTATAGAAGGTAAATTGTCTAACTCACCTCAACTACAACAGCAGGCGATAGATGTCAATACTCCTAGCAATCGCCTGATTGAACTTGCCAGTAATAGCCCCGAATTAGCACGGCTAGTTGCTCTTAACCCAAGTACGCCCAGGGAACTATTAGGAGAATTAAGTTACAGTAAAGATAGCACTACTCGGAAAAATGTAGCAACAAATCCTAATACTTCTACTGAAGTATTGTTGAATTTAGTATGTGAGTTTCCAGAGCAATTGGTAAACAATCCTACTTTCTCTCTATTGTTACTAGAAAATCCCAATCTAGTCGATATAATTCCTTTAAATACTCTACAGAGTATCCTCAACTACGATACATTACCAGTATCTTTTATTGAGCGAGCTATTAATCAGTTAGATGAAGATACACTCTTACTATTAGCCGAGAATCCTAAAACTACTAAGGAAGTATTATTCCAGCTAGTTAACAGCCAATATAGCCACGTAGCAGAAGCGGCAAGGCTTCATGTTAAATTGGCGGGTGAGATGGATTCTGGCTGGGATCGAACAGCAATTGAGGCGCTTTTGAGCAGTACGATTGGGGGGCAAGAATTTGGGGATTTCTTAGAACAATTAGAGAAGATAAATTCACTTCCTGAATTTGCGATCGAGAGTTTGCCCAAAAATTACAGCGCTTTTAAAAAAAACACTGGTAATTGCACTACGCCTGCTAGCGAACTCGAATACTTAGCTAAAGATAATAACCTTTGGACGCAACTATTTTTAGCTAATAATCCCAATACACCTACTTGTGTACTGCAAGATTTGGCAAAAAATAATCATGTTTGGCTTTGCCAAAGTCTTGCCAATAATCCCAACACGCCTGCGCGGGTATTGCAACAGTTAGCAAAAGATAATTATAGAGGCGTGCGCCAAAATGTTGCTAAAAATCCTAACACACCTGAGAATATCTTAAAGCTGCTACTAAGCGATTCTTCTGAGAGCGTTCGCAGATTTGCAATAGCGAGATATTTGGCTCACAATGCCGATGGATTATTTACTGTCCTCAAGTATTATCCCATAGAATATTCTACTCCTTGCTTTAGTCGGTTAATTGTGCTAATGCACCCTGAATTTCCGAGTAAATTAGTACAAAAATGTGACTCGTTAGTATGGCTAGAACGTTATGCGATCGCGCAAAATTCCAATACTTCACTCGATCTGCTCAAATTTTTAGTTAACGACAGCAATCGTATTGTCCGCGCTGCTGCTAAAGACAATTTATACCAGAAAGCAAAAGGTAGAAGGTAGAAGCTAATAAAAATAATACTTTCAGTCATTATTAACCCTCTAACTACCTTGGCGGTTGCTGTCTGTGTAGGAGAAATTATTTTAGTGAACTAATTTTTCCTCAACAAGTTAAACTTTGAATAGTGCATTGCACAGTCTACCGCTACTCGCGAGTCTGCCGCCATGAATCCTATAGAAAATGTAGCACTACCGCCAAACCTTCGAGGAGAAAGCGCCCTAGCCGCGATCGCCTTCACGGATGTTGAGTCTTTCACTCCCAAAATGGCGGCAGACGAAAAGCACACCCTGGCTTTGATCCAACGGGATTTTGACATCATGCGCCAAGTGTGCGATCGCTTTGGCGGTCAAATCCTCAAATCCTTGGGCGACGGTTTATTAATGTACTTTGTGAGTGCGGAAAAAGCTGTTTCCTCCGCAATTGAAATTCAAAAAACTTTTGCTATTACTGCTGCTAATTTACCCGAACGCGATGTACTAATTCATCGGATTGGAATTCATTTAGGGGATGTCATCTTTAGCGGTAATGACGTTATGGGCAATGGGGTTAATCTTGCCGCACGGCTGCAAACAATCGCCGCACCTGGGGGAATTTGTCTTTCTCAAACTGTTTATGATGTCGTCAAAAATCACATTTCTTTATCAGCAAGCTACGGTGGACTGCGGAAATTAAAAGGCATTGATGAACCCGTGTCTGTCTACCAAATTACGGGTTTTCGTAACTCCCTAGAAAACCGCCACAAAGTTTTTATTTCCTACCGCGCTCAAGAACCAGATAAAAGCCTCGCCCTACAATTTTATGAAGCTTTGATCAAGGCTGGACACGCAGCTTTTATGGCTGGTGAAAGCATTCGCCTGGGAGAAAATTGGCCTAGTCGAATTGAAGCAGAATTAAAGCAGTCTGATTATTTATTGCTACTATTATCTGAGCAATCTGCTATCAGTGAAATGGTAACAGAAGAGGTGCGACGAGCAAAAGAGTTACGGGATTCTCGACCAGATCGCAAACCGATGATTTTGCCAATTCGGATAAATTTACCTGTAACTTCACCTGTTAATTATAACCTCTATGGCTATCTCGATCAAATTCAGCAGCGAGAGTGGCATTCAGATAACGATACACCTAATTTAATCGCAGAAGTGCTCGATCTTGTCAAAGAAGGTCGCGATTTAAAAGAAGCTCCTAAAAATGCACCTACCATCGTACCAGCTTGGGAGAATCTTGACAGTCCTCCTTTGCCAGTTGCAGGGCCAGAATTACCAGAAGGTCAAGTAGGTTTAGCTTCCGCTTTTTATGTAGAAAGACCGCCAATTGAAGAGCGTTGTTATGAAGAAATTGTCAGGCCGGGAGCGCTAATTCGGATTAAAGCGCCTCGGCAAATGGGGAAAACATCTCTGATGGCTAGAGTGCTCCATCAAGCCGGAAATTTAGGTTATCGGACGGTGGCTTTAAGTTTTCAATTAGCTGATAGTAAGATATTTAGCGATCTAGATAGATTCTTGCAGTGGTTTTGTGCAAATATGGCCCTGGAATTGGATTTACCAATTCGATTAGAAGATTACTGGAATGCGATTTTTGGTAGTAAAGTTGCCTGCAAATCTTATTTTGAAAGGTATCTTTTGAAAAATACAGTTACTCCTCTGGCATTGGGTTTAGATGAGGTGGATCGGATTTTTGAATATCCCGAAGTTGCGGCGGATTTCTTTGGGTTATTACGAGCTTGGCATGAAGAGTCAAAGAATAGAGATATTTGGAAAAAATTACGTTTAGTAGTAGTACATTCAACTGAAGCTTACGTGCCAATGGATATTAATCAATCGCCTTTTAATGTGGGTTTGCCGATTGAATTAACGGAGTTTAGTCGGCAGCAAGTACAAAATTTAGCACAGCGCTATGAACTAAATTGGTCAGCTACACACGTTGAGAAATTAATGGCAATAGTGGGGGGACATCCCTATTTGGTGCGGCTGGCTTTATATCACATTGCGCGAGGGGATGTTGAGTTGGAACAATTGTTAGAAAATGCGCCTACTGATGCCGGAATTTATGGCGATCATTTACGGCAACATTTGTGGAATTTGCAGCAGCATCCAGAATTATCGGGCGCGGCAAAAAAGGTCGTTGATGGTGTTGATTCTGTGCAATTGGATTCGATACAGGGGTTTAAATTGCATAGTATGGGTTTGGTGAATTTGCATGGTAATTATGTAATGCCGCGTTGCAATTTGTATCGGATTTATTTTCGCGATCGCTTGAAAGATTAGATACATGAGTTAAGACACCTGATGCTGAGATTGATGGAGAAATCTGGGAGTTTAAGGAATTAAGTGCAGAGGCAGTTAATATCGGTAACGCATTTCAACGAGGGGTGGCTATTGCCAAAAAACGCGCTCCGAATCTAGGATATCATATACGACAGTTGAGTTTAAAGAGGTTAATAAAGGACTGGCTAGAGCGCTAGTTTGGGATACCGAAAAGCTGCTGAAAAGAATTGAATTGATTTTTAATGATGGAACAGTTCAGACATTGACTAGGGAGGAATTAGATCGTGGACAAAATTTTCGATAGCATCAAAGAAAGAATAGAATTGGGCTTGAAAAACAATATTCCTGTAGAATCAAAGCTGATGATGGCAGGAGAAATTGTCTATGCAGCAGAACGACAAGATTTAACGCCCCAAGAAGCGAGAAGCTTGGAAGAATTACTAGGTTTATCGGCTGTTATTAAGGATTATCCAGCAGTTAGAGAGCAGGCTATTTTTGGGGAGTTTATTGAAGACTAAAATGCTAAGATAGCAGAAAATTCCTACACCTTGAAAGGGCTAGCGATCGCCCTTAACGATTGAGGCTAGTCATGTGCTGTGCTGCATAGCGATCGCCCGCTGCGCCACCCTTGGGTGCAATCTCCTCAATTCGTTGCAATTCCTCCTCAGTAAAAGTAATCTCCGTTGCTGCAACATTTTCTTCTAAATAAGTGCGGCGCTTGGTTCCCGGTATCGGTACAATATCCTCACCCTTCGCCAATAACCAAGCTAGAGCCAGTTGACTAGCACTTACTCCTTTTTCCGTTGCGATCGCCTTCAATAGTTCCACCAATTCCAGATTTTTGTAGAAATTTTCACCCTGAAATCGAGGCGAATTGCGCCGATAATCATCGGGTGCTAAATCATCTGGGTGCTTAAATGCGCCTGACAAAAAGCCCCGTCCGAGGGGACTATAGGGAACAAAACCAATCCCTAATTCCCTTACAGTGGGCAAAATTTCATCTTCTACATCGCGACTCCACAGCGAATACTCCGTCTGCAAAGCCGTAATTGGATGTACGGCAAAAGCCCGCCGAATTGTGGCTGGCGCGGCTTCTGACAGGCCCAGGTAACGCACTTTACCCTGTTGTACTAACTCTGCCATTGCCCCTACAGTATCTTCGATCGGCACAGTGGGATCGACGCGGTGCTGGTAATACAAATCGATCGTATCAATACCTAGCCGTTTTAAAGACGCATCGCAGGCTTGATGCACGTACTCAGGTTTACCACTTATTCCCAGCCAACCGCCATCTGCACTGCGGACATTGCCAAACTTAGTGGCTAATATTACTCGATCGCGGCGATCGCTAATTGCCCGTCCGACTAACTCTTCATTAGTAAAAGGGCCGTACATATCCGCTGTATCGAGGAAATTAACACCCAAATCGAGAGCATGGTGAATGGTTGCGATCGCCTCATTTTCATCGCGACCGCTGTAAAATTCTGACATCCCCATACAGCCCAGTCCCAGTTCTGAAACCACAAGCCCTTGATTGCCCAGTTTTCTTGTTTTCATAGATGCTCTTTACAGAATGGGTAAAATCTATTTTAGCTTGGCGATCGCTGCGATCTATCAGATTGCATTCTGTCAATTTCAGGACTTACGCAGTCTCTACCATTTTCTGTCACAGGAATTACGCACCCAACCAAAGAAACCGGGTTTTTTTACGAAAATACTTCGTTTTCACCCACAGATTCTCTCAAAAACCCGGTTTCTGGGACTCATGCGTAAGTCCTATATCATTGCGATTGCAACGAAGCAATCACAGAAGATCGTACTGACTGCGTAAGTCCTGTTGCAGTTAACAGTTAACCGTTAACAGTTAACCGTTAACAGTTAACCATTAAATTTCTGGCAGTAACGAGCCACCAAATTTTTGCACGTATTCTTCTAAGTCAATCTTCACAGGTTGCACCTTCCAAATATCGTGACAGTATTCTTTAATCGTGCGATCGCTCGAAAAGAATCCCATACGAGCTGAATTTAGAATTGACATCCGCGTCCAAGTTTCAGGATCTCGGTAAGCTTGACTAACTCGATCCTGACACTCAATGTAAGACTGGTAATCTACCAATAGCATATACTCGTCATGGTTGAGCAGCGAGTTGATGAGTGGCTGGAACAAATCAGGATTTTCTGGGGAAAAATATCCCGAACCAATGCGATCGCAAACTTCTTTTAATTCCTGATTCTGCTCGTAATACTTGCGGGGATTGTAGCCTTTTGCTTTCAGAGCATAAACTTCCTCCGCAGTCAAGCCAAACAAGAAGAAATTCTCCGCTCCCACTTGTTCGCGGATTTCAACGTTTGCACCGTCAAGAGTTCCAATTGTTAGAGCTCCATTCATGGCAAATTTCATATTTCCCGTACCTGAAGCTTCCTTACCCGCTGTGGAAATTTGCTCAGAAAGGTTCGCGGCGGGATACACAATTTGCCCCAAAGATACGGAGTAATTTGCCAAAAATGCGACCTTAATTCTACCTCGGATATCGGGGTCATTATTCACAAATTCTGCCACCGAGTTAATCAACTTGATTACCAGTTTGGCGATGTAATAACCGGGAGCCGCCTTGCCACCAAAAATATAAGTCCGGGGTAAAACTTCCACATTTGGATCGCGCTTAATCCGATTGTACAATGTGATGATATAAAGCACCATCAGCAATTGCCGTTTGTATTCGTGAATCCGCTTTACCTGCACATCAAACAGCGAATCTGGATTCACTTCAATGTCATTAAACAGCAGAATGTAATCCGCCAAAGCCTGCTTATTATCCCGCTTGATATTACGCCAGCGATCGCAAAATTCCGGGTCATTGATAAACTGTTCTAACTGTGAAAGTTTATCCAACTCCGTAACCCAATCCTTGCCAACTTTCTCAGTAAATAATTGAGATAGTTTGGGGTTGCTCAAAGCCAGCCAGCGGCGGGGAGTTACGCCGTTAGTTTTATTATTAAACTTTTCCGGCCACAATTCGTTGAAATCCCGCAGCACATCTTGCTTCAATAATTCCGTGTGCAGAGCCGCCACACCGTTGATAGAATGGCTGCCAACGCAGGCTAAATTAGCCATACGGATGTATTTCTCTTCACCTTCTTGAATCAAAGATAGCCTTTCTAACCGCGCGTCATCCTTGGGATATTTCGCCTTAACTTCATCTAAAAAGCGGCGGTTGATTTCGTAGATAATCTCTAAATGCCTGGGCAAAACTCGCTCGAACAAGCTAACAGGCCACCGTTCCAAAGCTTCTGAGAGCAAAGTATGATTTGTGTAGGCAAAGACATTGCGAGTAATGTACCAAGCGCGATTCCAACCTAAGTGATGTTGATCTACCAAAAGCCGCATCAATTCAGCAACGCCAATGGATGGGTGAGTATCATTTAACTGAAGCGATACTTTTTCGTGGAAGTGGTCAAAGTTATGGTTGGTTTTGCGGTATTTAGCAATGATGTCTTGTAGGGAACAACTCACAAAGAAATACTGCTGTTCTAGCCGCAGTTGTTTACCCTGAGATGTGTTATCATTCGGATAAAGAACTTTTGAGATATTTTCTCCGAAAATCTTGTCAGTTACAGAGCCGACGTAGTTGCCGCTGTCAAATATTTGAAAGTCAAATTCTTCAGAAGCACCAGCACGCCAGAGACGCAATGTATTAACTGTATTGTTGTTATATCCAGCGACAGGGGTATCGAAAGGCGTACCCACAATCTTACGGTCTGGAATCCAACGCACTCGGTGTTGACCGTGTTCGTCTTGGTAAGTTTCTGTATGTCCTCCGAAGTCTACTTCCACCATTAATTCTGGACGGCGAATTTCCCAAGGGTTGCCGAAACGCAGCCATTTATCGGGTCGTTCTACTTGAGCACCATCTACAATCCACTGGTCGAAAATTCCGAATTCATAGCGAATTCCATAGCCAATTGCGGGAATTTCTAAGGTAGCTAGAGAATCTAAAAAACAAGCAGCAAGACGACCTAAACCACCGTTACCAAGTCCGGGTTCAGATTCTAGGGCGATTAAATCATTGAGTTCGTGACCGAGTTCGCGCAGAGCAATTTCTACTCGTTCATATAGCCCCAAATTGAGCAAATTATTGCCCAACTGTTTGCCCATTAAGAATTCTGCGGAAAGATAAAATACTTCCTTGACATCTTTTTTGATGTATGATGTGGTGGTATTAATCCAGCGGTGGAGGAGGCGATCGCGTACAGTAAAAGCCAAGGCCATATAGTAATCGTAGGGCGTGGCCAAGAACTCATTTTTCCCCTGAATGTAGTAAAGATTATCAGCGAAAGCTCGCTTGAGAGTTTCCACAGTCATCCCTGTGCGATCGTCCTCAACCTTAATTGTCAAAGGTTCTGCGGCGTTCATAGATTCGTCCGATACTCTGCCGAGTTCTGGCTCGAATAATTTTTTATCCATATTGTTACGTTCCTGGTTTCTTACCCTTTCTGAGCTGCCGATCGCTTTTACAACTGTAATTTTACGTTAGCTCTGTGCATTGTAGGCAGTTTTGGAATACACTTTATCAAAAAATCGGAAATCTTTGTCTTCTTATACGCTGATACTTGTCTTCTTCCTACACTTATACAATTTATCTGTATCTTAAGCAACGGTTTAACAAAATGCCCAAACCTCCTATCATCCAATCCGATCGCTCTTATACGTTTGCTGACTATTTCAAACTCAACTTTGCGCCGCGAGACATTCTTGCTTACTTCGACGTAACGCTTCAGCGACAAGTAATGACGTTCCGTCGTTCTGGGGACAACCTCGATCGCCTTGTAGATTTGAAACGGCGCATAGAAGAAAGCTTACCTCGACTCAGCCTTACTAGCGAAGCGGCCCGCCGAGAATTTTTAATCGCTCCGGTGTTGATCGATGTGCTGCATTACACTCAAGCTACGCTGAACATTGAATACCCTGTTGTGGTCAGCGACCAATTAAAAGGTTCATTAGATTACTTACTCCAAAGTCAACAGACCTTTTTGGCGATCGAAGCTAAAAATGAAGATTTAGAAAGAGGATTTGTACAATTGGCCGTCGAATTAATTGCCCTCGATCGCTGGGTAGAATCAGAACAACCTATACTTTCAGGGGCAGTCTCAACGGGAAGTATTTGGCAGTTCGGTGTATTTAACCGTCAGGCTCGGCAAATGCACCAGGATCTTAACCTCTATCGAGTTCCTGCCGATCTAGAAGATTTGCTGAGGATCTTAGTTGGTATTTTAATACCAAATTCGGGCTAATTAGCGCGATCGGCAGGTAGGCGGCATCAGTCCCGAACCGTGCGGTTCGCCATTGGGCGCTTCAGCCACCAGTTGAACTTCCCCATTAGAAGCTATTACCCAACCCTGAGCCTCAATAAGTTGGGATTGTTGACTGTTAAGTGTTAACTGTTGACTGTTAAGTGTTAACTGTTGACTGTTAACTGGGAAATTTCCCCTATCTCCCCCATCTCCCCCA
>NZ_JAQMUA010000139.1:0-10791 GCF_028330895.1 Kamptonema animale CS-326
GTCTAAGGCACTATAGACGTAGTTGGGCTCGATGTATTCGGTATCTTTGGCTAATTTGGATTTTTTCAGGGCGTTGAGGAGGGTGCGATCGCCTCTGACCACATATACATTATCGGCTGCTGAGAATTCGCTATTAAGTTGGGGGGAGACACCGTACTGAGAAGCGATCGCGCTTACCTCTCTGGCGATCTCAGCACTACCTACGTCTTCCCGGAAGTCAAGCACAATGCTATCGTAGGTGCCGGATGTCGCCAATCCTGAGAAGTTGGAAATCGTCCAGCCCAGCCCTATTAAAAATAAGCATAGAAGGAAAAACTTTTTCATGGTAAATAGTCCATGTCGGGGGGGTTTGCTCACCAGAATAACCCAAGTTTACTCTATGAGACAGGAATGTTGCACGATAGTTACATAGGACTTACGCACTCTCTAGCATTTTCTGTCATCGCATAGCCTGTGCGTAGCCGTTACCACCTGCAAGCAATCTCAAACGTTAATTTTTGGCGATCGCTGTGTAAGTCTTGTTACAGACAAATCTCAAATCCTAAATCTAAAATCAACAATGGAAAGAGGTCTAATGTGGCTGCCACTGCTGGCAGTTTTTATCTGGTTAGCTTGGGCTGGTTGGAATGAGTATCAAAAAGTGGAAGCTTATCGCATCTGGGCGCAGCAGTTTGGGAAGGTGAAGTACGATATTTATGCAGTGCTTGGTCAGAATGGGGATAGTTTAACTTGGGGGAAACCGACTCGAAAAGGCCCTGTGAATTTGCAGACATTTTCTTTGCAGGATGTAGATTCAATTGAGTTTTTGGTTAATAATCAATCCGTTGATTTGCAAAAGCTGCCAAGTTCGGGACGCGATATTGCTTTGGGATTTTTGTTTAAAAACGCCTCTGTTGTGCGAATTCCATTTACGGAAATTGACTTAGCTGCTGAATGGGAAAAACATTTGCAACAGGAATTAGAACGGTTAAAATTAGGGTAAAGAAAGGTGAGTTTTAATTGTTTTTTGTACATTCCTGGTAAAATCAAACCACAAGGGCAAAGAAAGTTTGCCCAGAGATGGCAAAACTAACCTAAGAGAGGAACACTTATGAGTTCAGACTTATCTCCTGAAATGGATTTGTCCAACTCCAACACTCTGAAAAATCTCGAAGCCGCCTTTGGTGGCGAATCGATGGCGAATCGCAAATACCTGTATTTTGGAGAACTAGCGAATAAGCTGGGATTTAAGGAGTTATCTAAGCTGTTTAAAGAAACTGCTGCACAGGAAACAGAACACGCTTTCGCTCACTTTTCTTTACTGCATCCAGAATTAAATGTAGCAGATCCAGAGGGTTTATCTGATGCCCAAAAACAGGAAATCATGGCTCGTTGTCTGTCTTTAGCGATTGAAGGTGAAACCTACGAATATACCACGATGTATCCTGATTTTGCAGCGGATGCGGTGCGCGATCGCGACGGCATAGCAGCAGCAGAATTTGACTCTCAAGCCAAAGAATCTGCCGATCATGCTTACATTTTTAAAGAAGCGGCTCACCGTTTTGGGTTGTTGAAATACATCGAAAACTATCATGCCGATCGCTACAACGATGCGCTAAGAGTATTGCAGGGAGGGCAAGCTGATACGCGGGTTGTTGGTGAAGATCCTACTACTCGCAAATGGATCTGCAAACAGTGTAGCATGATTTACGATCCAGTGGTTGGCGATCCCGATTCAGGGATTGCTCCGGGAACCCTTTTTGAAGATATTCCTGATGATTGGGTTTGCCCAATTTGCGGCGCAGAGAAGAAATTATTTACGCCTTTTGAAGAAAAAGCGGCGGCATAATTAGCGTGTTTTTTAGGGTGGGTTTTTTGCCTACCCTAAAAGTGTTAGAACTTACGCAACTGGCACAGATGGTAGGGTGTATCAGCACCTGAAATCTCATGAGAAGTTATATAACTTTCTCTAACCTACCCTACCATTTTCTTTTAACTACTGAAAAATTTAGGCAACAAGCAAACCCTAAAAAATTTTAAGCTCAAATTGTTTAAATATCAATGCTTCCTTTTAGGAATTTGCCGAGCAAACTTTCCCTCAAAACTGGTTCCACCCAAAACCGAGATCCCTAACCTCTACAAAATCCCCAAAAAATCCCCCTCAACACTTGACAAAAAACACAATTTCCCCATCACGCCCAAAACTCCCCCAAAAATCATTACTCAAACTTGTAGCGCAAACTACGGGTTTTAAATTGAACCACGCAATCCTACAATAAAGGATGGCATTACTAAATGTTAAGACTGTTTCCGATCGCGGAAAAATAGCATACTAAAACAGGTACTCATGGTATCCACCGCAGAAAAAACAAACGTCGGCTACATCACCCAGATCATCGGCCCCGTTGTAGACGTAAAATTCCCCACCGGCAAACTGCCGCAAATCTATAACGCCCTCCAAATCTCAGGCAAAAATCAAGCAGGTCAAGATATTTCCATCACCTGCGAAGTACAGCAACTCCTCGGCGACAGCCAAGTGCGGACTGTTTCTATGCTCTCCACCGATGGCCTAGTGCGCGGTATGGAAGTCGCAGACACAGGAGCTCCTATCCAAGTACCCGTCGGCCCCGCCACCCTCGGCCGGATTTTTAACGTTATCGGCGAACCTGTAGACAACCTTGGCCCCGTCGGTGCTTCGGAAAGATTACCCATCCACCGCAGCGCCCCCGCTTTCACCGAACTGGAAACCAAACCTTCGGTATTTGAAACTGGTATCAAAGTTATTGACCTCCTCGCACCCTACCGTCGCGGTGGCAAAATCGGTTTATTCGGTGGTGCAGGTGTGGGCAAAACCGTGATTATGATGGAATTGGTGAATAACATCGCCAAGGCTCACGGTGGTGTATCAGTATTTGGTGGTGTGGGCGAACGCACCCGCGAAGGTAATGACCTCTACAAAGAAATGATCGAATCAGGGGTTATTAACGAAGAAGACCGCAGCAAATCCAAAATTGCCCTAGTTTACGGTCAAATGAATGAGCCACCTGGAGCTCGGATGCGTGTGGGTCTATCCGCTCTAGCTATGGCTGAGTACTTCCGTGATGTCAGCAAACAAGACGTGCTGCTGTTCATTGATAATATCTTCCGCTTCGTGCAAGCGGGTTCTGAAGTGTCCGCTCTACTTGGTCGGATGCCTTCTGCTGTGGGCTATCAGCCAACTCTGGGCACTGACATGGGTGACTTGCAAGAACGGATTACCTCGACTAAAGAGGGTTCCATTACTTCAGTACAAGCCGTCTACGTACCCGCAGATGACTTGACTGACCCTGCACCGGCGACAACTTTTGCTCACTTGGACGCTACTACTGTGCTGTCTCGCGGTTTAGCTTCTAAGGGAATTTATCCAGCAGTTGACCCTCTGGATTCTACTTCGACGATGTTGCAACCTGCTGTCGTTGGTGAAGATCACTATGGGATCGCTCGTGCTGTGCAAGCTACTTTGCAACGCTACAAGGAACTCCAAGATATTATCGCCATTTTGGGCTTGGATGAGTTGTCTGAAGACGACCGTTTAACAGTAGCCCGCGCCCGTAAAATGGAGCGTTTCTTGTCTCAGCCTTTCTTTGTGGCAGAAGTGTTTACCGGTTCTCCTGGTAAGTATGTGAAGCTCGAAGAAACGATCAAGGGCTTCAAGATGATTTTGTCTGGTGAGCTCGACGCTCTACCCGAACAAGCTTTCTATCTCGTTGGCAATATTGACGAAGCGATCGCCAAAGCTGAAAAGATGAAAGCTTAAGCTAATGGTTAACGGTTAACTGTTAACTGTTAACTGTTAACTGTTAGTTGTTGGTTGTTGGTTGTTGGTTGTTAATGGTTAGTTGTTGGTTGTTAGTTGTTCTTAGAATTAAAGATAGCTAATGACAATTTCATTAACAAAAATAAACTATTAACCACTAACAACTAGCTAACAACTAGCTAACGACTAACCACCAACTACCAACGACTAACCATTAACCAATAACAACTAACCAATAACCAATTTATGACATTAAAGGTGCGCGTAATTGCCCCAGATAGAACTGTCTGGGATTCAAGTGCTGATGAAGTAATTCTGCCTAGCACTACTGGTCAACTAGGTATTTTAAGCGGTCACGCTCCTTTGCTGACAGCTTTGGATACTGGCGTGATGCGCGTGCGTCCCGGTAAAAACTGGGTGGCGATCGCACTCATGGGCGGTTTTGCAGAAGTCGAAGAAAATGAAGTTACTATCCTTGTCAATGGAGCCGAAAAAGGCGAAACCATTGACAAAGAAGCCGCTCGTACAGCTTACGCTGAAGCCGAAGCCCGTTTCCAAAAAGCTGATACTGGATCGGCCCAAGAAAAAATTCAAGCCAAGCAAGCTCTGAAACGAGCAAGAGCACGTTTTCAAGCCGCAGGTGGCATGATTTAACAAAGTTTGAATTATTTCCCAAGTTAGCCCCTGTTGAAGATAACGGGGGCTTTCTGGATTATGCAAGACTAACCACGCGATCGCTCTAACGAGAGTTATGGGACTTACGCTCATGGCTCCAGAAACCGGGTTTTTGAGAGCATCTGTGGGTAAAAACGAAGTATTTTCGTTAAAAAACCCGGTTTCTGTGGTTGGGTGCGTAAGTCCTGAGTTAAACAAATTCAAAGCCCAAATAAAGCACAAAATACTAAGATCAAAATTAGTAGAACTAAAGCTAATGTAAAGGTATTTTTTGTTCTCCTATTTAGCAGCAATAGTTAAGAAATTACCAAAAGCTCCGATTGTATGGTACTTTTTACCCACAACTTCAGTGGTGTAAATACTGAAGATGATTAGATTTTGGCGGTGCGTTGAATTGTCAATTAAAAGTTCTATAGTACCGCGTTCCGAAGTTAGTACACTTTTACAAGCGCCAACTAAAGTTTCTGCAAAACTGCCTAAAAATTCAGGTACGCGAGACTCTTTGCACATAGACTTTTGCAGTTCTGTTGCCATTGCGCCTGAAGCATAACTGAGGTATTCTTCTCTGGGAGGATTAGTAAATCCCATCACCACAGCAACAATCGCCAGTACGATCGCGCCTTTCCCAAGATTGTGGCTAGAATTAGATGTCTCTTTGCGATCGTTAAAATCTTTATCAGTAATCATTTTTACCTTGCCTAGTTAAGTTGTACTTTTTTAGACTACACATCTCTGAAGACATATTTCAGAATTCAGATTACCCATGACAATATCCGTTAAATCAGCTAGTAATTCCTCAGCGCGACTTATAACGGTTAATCTCGCGTTGTAACTCCTCAATTTCACGCCGCAGCGCCTCCGTTTCGCTGCTTGGTTGCTCTGATTTCACATCAACTGCACCTTCAGATACCGCCTTTTTATAGTTTCCCAAGCGAATTTGGCGGTATTCTTCAGAATTTGCCCAATCCCGGAGATAGCGCAAGCGTTCCACTGGAAAAGGATGGCTCAGCATCGCACCCTGTCCGCCATTGTAGAGTAAAAATTTATAGACTTGGTTGAGGTTATCTTGGTCTAGGTCTTGATAGTTATCAGATTGGCGAATAAACTCCTGCAAACTGCATTCGTGAGCGTATTTAGTGCTAACTCCCGAAATTTTCATCATCGTATTCATTACGCAGTTAATATCATCTGTCACTAGCAAAGCAGCACGATCTGCTGATAATTCTGCCTTCCGCCGCCACTCATAAAAGGCGAAAATTAAACCGCTACTGACGATATTTCCGATACCAAAAGTAACTTCACCTATCATTGAGGCAAGGTTCATCGCCCACATCGCCATTTGAGTTAAAATTGGATGACCGCACTTAATATGTCCCAATTCGTGAGCGATAACTGAGCGCAGTTCTTCCTCATTTACTAAATCTAAAAGACCCGTATTTAATACAATATAGGGATTGTTTTTTCCGAGAGCATAGCTGTTAACTTGGGGATTTTGGGAAACAAATAAAGATGGCTCTGGGAAGATATCTAAATCTTGTACGCATTCCCTAAATATATGATAAATGCTGGCATATTGGCGCGGCCCAACTTGAATGCTATTGCCCATTAGATAAACAAATTGCGGCCGCTCATAGACAAATTCTACAAATTGGCTGGCAATCATGTCAAATCCAGGGACGCTGCGTAAGGCTTCTTCTGCTTGTCGGTCGAGGGGATGCCGAAAAGCTTCGCTAGAAATTCCAGGGTAGGTAGGCATGATCGAATTTGGGAAATTACATTAAATATATCTCACTCTTGCCTCGATCCAGCTATAATTATAAAAATTAGGGTTAAATATTCTTGAGAAAGATTAACTAATTTATAGAGAAGGCTAAAGGCTGAGGCGATGACAAAAAATCGGCGGCAATTCTTGCAATACATGGTGACTGGAACGGCGGGAAGCGTGGCAATTGGGTGGCTTTTTCCCGCAGCTAGTCAAAGCGAAAATGTTGACCTGGAAAAGCTCTGTTCTTCGTTTCCCTATAATTCCCAGTGTGAAAATTATTTGCCGGGAGTAAGAGCCGCAGACATTGAGGGAAAACCAATTGAGGTTTCTGAATTCCTTGCTGATGCGAAAGCTGGGATTCCTGTACTGGTGAAAGGATTGCCAAAAGTTGCTTATTTGGTGATTAATGAGGGGCCAAAAATTGCGGAATATGGCATCAATCCTGTGTGTACACACTTAGGTTGTACTGTAGAGTGGAAAGCAGAGCGATCGCGCTTTGAGTGTCCCTGTCACGGTTCTCAGTTCGACTCTCAGGGACAAGTGACTAAAGGCCCAGCGAAGCGTTCCCTACCGCTGGTGACAGTGGTAGTCAAGCAAAACCAAATCCGTTTGGTGGAAAGAAAACCTGCGACCGATCCGCGCGAAAAAATTAAAAATTAAAAATTAAAAGTTCCGAAACTAAATTCTAGCCGTTGCTGACAAATGTGCCAGATATCAGTTACAATTGTTTTCCTGGTAGAGGCGCAATTCCTCGCGTCTTTCGATCGCGTCTAACCGACAATTGGGAGGTGCAGTATGGCTATTTTACGATTACAAGACGGTACAACTTATACTGACCTGAGCGACATTTCCCGCGAACTCGCTCAACTTAATATTCAGCTTAACCGCTGGCCGGTTGGTGAAAATCCAGAAATTCGCAATTTGCTAGCACAAGACGTGCTTAACGACAGCGAGAAAGAGCAAGTTCTAGAAGCTTTAGATGGCTATTTTGAAGAACTGAAGCAAACTGCTGGCTATCATTCCCGCGATTTAATTGTACTGCATCCAGAAATTCCCAATTTAGATACTATGCTATCTAAATTCGATCGGTGCCACACCCATGCTGATGATGAAGTCCGCTATATTGTAGCAGGTGAAGGCATTTTTGGGTTTGTGCGTCCCGGCGGCGACCAAGTGGAATTGACGGTGCAATCTGAAGAATATATCAACGTTCCTGCTAATAGCGAACATTGGTTTTATTTAACACCTAGTCGCCGGATTAAAGCTATACGCTATTTTAATGGTACTGAGGGTTGGGTACCGGAGTATACCGATACTGAGATTCGTTCTAACTTAGCGACTGTTTAGAGTTTAAAGCTATTAAGAAACTGGGTAATATTAAAAATTGCCCGGTTTCAAAATTTGTTGATAAGCTTGGATGGTTTGCTGCGCGATCGCATCCCAACTGTAATGCTTTCTCGCATACTCTCTCCCGTTTAACCCCCGCCGTTTGCGCTCGTCGACATCTAGGAGTGCTATGGTAATTAGAGATGCGATCGCATCCACTTCCAGAGGCCCAACCCAACCCGCTTCAGCTTGCTGTATATCTTCCCAAATATGCACGCGCTCGGAGATTACTACAGGCGTACCAGCGGCCATCGCTTCAGCTACAGCAATACCAAAGTTTTCATAATAAGAAGGTAGCACAAATAAGTCGGCATTTTGCAATAAATATGTCTTGATTTCTCCTGTAACAAATCCTGTCATTATTGTATGTCTTGCCAAGGGTGAATTGTCTATTTGTTCCTTAATTTTCATCTCATAATCTGCATCTTGGGGATTAGAACCCGCAAGGATAAAGTTAAATTTGATTCCTTGTGCTAGGATTTTTTCTAGTGCGGGAATCAGCAGATTTAATCCTTTTTTAGGTTCAATCCGGGACATAAATAATATTTGAGGAATTTGGGAATCGCCTGAGTTGATATTAAACTGGTTATGAATAGGTAATTGTTCAGACTTAATGGATGAATTTTCTGCAAAATTTGTGACTCCCAAGGGAATGATTAAATCTTGGGTTGTTGATAATCTATTTTTAGATATACCAAATCTTTCTGAAATTTTTGCCTCTTGTTTACTGGTGAAGTGAATAGCAGCCGCGCCTGCTAAATTAGGTCGTTCTAACAATGCTGCATAAATTTGTTTAAGTTGTTTTTTCTTGCGTAAATCTGCGGGGTCAAGCATACCGCAGGGACGGATAATATAGGGGAGATGATGATATCTCGCGATAGTTGCAGCGGCGGTACTTACTGGTGAGAATAGAGCATGAATATGGGCTAGATCGAATTCTTTAATATGGTTATTTAACCATTGCAATAAACTCAGAGAAAATTTATATCTACGGAAGGGAGAACAACGGAAGTAAATAATGTTATATCCCTCTTGCTGTATTGGTTGATTTAGGGGAACATCTAAGGGATTTTGGTCGATATCTCCGTTAGAATCTGTGGTGAGAATTGTAACATCAATACCTTGGTTTGCAAGGGCGGCTGATAGTCCGAGTACCATTTGACTAGGGCCGCCGTAGACGAGGGAAATTGAGGGGACGATTTGAAGGATTCGCATTTTTTAAAATCTGTTGATAGGTAGTACCGGTTGTGCTATTATAGAACAGCTAGTAACATTTACAAATTATGTTCGTTTTTATTCTCAGGAAAATGTATGTTAATCGGATTCAGCATTGGCAACTACAAATCCTTTAAAGATATTGTTACCTTCAGCATGGTAGCTTCGCCGATTACTAGCGAAGACAAAAAGGTTGATGAAAATAATGTATTTGAAGTTAACGAACAACTAAAATTATTAAAAAGTGCAGCAATTTATGGGGCGAATGCAAGTGGCAAGAGCAATTTTGTAGCCGCTATTAACTTTATGAGATCCTTTGTTCTGAACTCATCGAAAGAAGGACAAATTTCAGAACCTATTGATGTTGAACCTTTCCGGCTAAGTACACAAACAGAAAAAGAACCATCTTTTTTTGAAATTGTTTTTCGCCTAGATAGAAAAATATATAGATACGGGTTTGAGGTGGATACAAAGGAAGTTATTTCTGAATGGCTATTTTATCGGCAGAAAACAAAGGAATTTAAGCTGTTTGAACGTGAGTTAGATAATTTTCAGCTTACCACTGCTTTTAAAGAGGGTAAAGGAATCACGAATAAGACTAGAAATAATGCTTTATTTCTCTCCGTTGTTGCACAATTTAATGGTGAAACGGCAAAGAAAATTCTGATGTGGTTCAGAGGATTAAATGTAATTTCTGGGCTTGACGATCTAGGATATCGCGATTATACAATCCATAGTTTTGAGGATAATCATCATAAAGATGCTATTCTTAGATTAGTCAAAAAATTAGATTTGGGCATTGATGATATTCAAATTGAAAAAATTCCTATAACTGAAGCATTATTACCAAAAATTTTGCCTGAAGAGTTGCGGAATCTTATCCTACGCTCCCATGAAGCTGAGATAAAAGCAATTAAAACAGTTCATTTAAAATACAATGCTGAAGGGCAACCAAATTCGATTGAACTTTTTGATGTTGAGGACAATGAATCAGAAGGAACTAAAAAGTTGTTCTATTTAGCAGGCCCTTTGATTGAGACATTAAAAACAGGAGAGATTTTATTAATAGATGAACTTGATTCAAGATTTCATCCATTAATTACTTGTGCGATTATCAGTCTATTTAATTCTAAGGAGACTAATCCGAACAACGCACAACTCATATTTACAACACATGACACAAATCTACTCAGCAACAACTTGTTTAGAAAAGATCAAATATGGTTTACTGAAAAATACAAGCATGGTGCAACTCATCTTTATTCGTTGGTAGAGTATAAAATAAGTAAAGATGCTTCTTTAGAAAAAGATTATATTCGTGGAAAGTATGGGGCAATCCCTTTTATTGGTGACTTAAGCCGTTTGATAGGTCAAATTAATGAGTAATAAACGTTCATCAAAAAAACGAGAAAAAGGATCGTCCCAAAACTCATATAATACCTATTTTAATAGGTCTGTTGAGACAAAAGAACAGAGAAAATGGTTTTTAATAGTTTGTGAAGGAGAAAAAACTGAACCTAACTATTTCAAAAGCTTTCCGGTAAACAAAGAGGTGATAAATCTTGATATTCAAGGAGACGGTTTAAATACGATAAGTCTAGTAGAAGAAACAATCAAGTTGAAAAAAGAGGGAGAATATAGCGCTGATAATAATGACGAGGTGTGGTGTGTATTCGACCGCGATTCATTTCCTCGACAAAACTTTAATGCTGCTATAACTCGTGCTCAAAGCAACGACATTAAAGTGGCTTATTCCAATGAGGCTTTTGAACTTTGGTACTTGTTACATTTTAATTATTATGATACTGCGATGTCTCGTAAAAACTATAAAAGTATGTTATACCAATTTTAAATGAAGTTGCATAGAATAGAGATACTGTTTAGGGATCGTTAACTATGGCACGCCAACTGATACTGGCGATCGCAGAAAGCCCAGAAATTCTGGAGCAACAACTCAAAAATAGCCGCACCGCCA
>NZ_JAQMUA010000140.1:0-5763 GCF_028330895.1 Kamptonema animale CS-326
GCGTTACGTAATCGTGCGTAAGTCCTGAAGCTGAGATTGGGCAGGCTATGGCCACGCAACAAAGGGTCTAGGCATTGTCTAAACTAAATTTGCTGTGGGAACCTATCCTAAATCAGCATGAAATTAGCCGCTGTAATCGCAGTTTTACTCACACCAATCATCACAGCTAACTGCTCCCCTGTTAACAGGTTTTTGATGATAGTTCCCTGAGTATTTTCAATCATTTCTAACTGGCTAAAGCTCAATCCTCCACCTAATCCAATTAAGTCTTGGCCGATGGTGAAATCACCAATGACATCAAAGCCATGACCAGCTTTTAAGACAAAGACATCGTTACCGCTACCACCAATTAAACTGTCATTTCCTAAGCCTCCGTCAAGAAGATCGTCACCTTTGCCACCAGTGAGAGTATCGTTATCTCCACCTCCGTAAACCGTATCATTTCCTTCACATCCAGCTAAGATATCATCCTGTTGATTTCCACTGATTAAGTCATTACCTACACCGCCACAGATGGTATCATTTCCCTTCTGTCCAAATAGGTTGTCATCACCTTCGCCGCCCAGAATTATGTCGTTAGCTTTGCCACCGTATAGAATGTCATTATTCTTGCCACCATCAATGAAGTCATCATCGTTGTTGCCCGAAATGATGTCATTACCTTCGCGACCATTTAGCAAGTCATTGCCTTTACCTCCGAAGATTAAATCGTCACCTAATTCGCCAAGGATAATGTCGCTACCTGCGTCTCCATAAAGGATGTCATCGCCCTTACCTCCCGTGATGAAGTCGTTGCCTTGGTTGCCGTTAAAGATGTCTTTACTCTCGCCACCATAGAGGTTGTCATCGCCAGATTTGGCATCGAATATATTGCCAGTGTTGGTGCCAAGGAATTGATCGTTTTTGGAGAGGTCTATTGAAATTTCCGAGCCACCGAGTATGGTGTTTTCAACTTGATTTGGTCGATTGAATTCGGGATAGGTAATTTTGTCGCAGATGCAGTCATCGTCTGGGATGTTATTTGTTATTGATGTTATTGGCGTGGGAATTGGTGTTTCTGATGGGGCTGAAGTAGTAGGTGTTGGGATTTCGGTGCCAGTTTCGGTGCCGGGGGTGGTGCCGATTTCCTCAGAGGTAGGATCTTCTGAAACGATCAGATCTTGAAGGTTGAGCGTCTCAAGGGTGGGGCGAACAGTGGGGTCATTAACCTTCACCTTCTCCATCCGAGCCAGAATTGCCTCTTTGGTGTTGTTAGCAAGGAACTCTTCAACCGTCACAGTTCCCGCAGCCAAATCGGATAAACCGACAGCTATTTGACCTACAGATACCGCCTGCAACTTGGTAATTTCAAGGGCAATATCTTTGATGGGGCGACCACTAGCAATGAGATCCTTGACTATTTGATTGCCCAGAGCCATGATTTTAGCGGCAGCAGTGGCACTAGCAACCAGTTGTGTCGGGTTGATTTTGGGGTCAGACTGTGCTGCTTTGGTAATGGCTGCTTGGAGAATAGCCAAGATGGTTTCTGTTTTACCTAAATCTACAGAAGTGCTGCTCTTGGCTTGATTGGCGATCGCACTAATCCCATTAAATGCGAGTTGAGCAACTGCTGTTTCCGAAACCCCCTCGATGAATTTCGCTGTCTGGACAATGGTGTTTTGCACCATAATCATCGAACCAAACACCGATATACCATTTGTGTCCTCTTTGGCGATCGCTTCGAGGGGGTCATAACTGCCCAAGTTAACGTCTGCGGGCAATCCTAACGCTGCTTTTACCTGAGTTTCCGCCGTTGCTGGGTCAGTCCCTTGGCGCACCAACTCGGCAATAATCGTCGTTAACGGGGTGACAACCGTTGACTCTAGGGTAGAAGTGAGTGGTGTAGCCATCGGCAAACCAGTTGCAGCATCCACCCCGCCAAGAATGTCCATGCCTCCCATCAGAACAAACTGGCCTTCATTGTAGTCGAGTTCGCCGTTTTTGTTGATATCAAACTTTTCGATATCTACGTTCAGATCGAAGCTGCCATCTGCCACCGTAATGGTAAAGGATTCATCCTCATCCAACACCCCGTTTAAGTTGGCATCGAAGAACACTTTACCGTTGGAAATGTAACCGTCGATAACGCGGCTGCTGTAGTATTTCCTGACTTGAGCAGTCGTAAGCTTTTCCGTTATGGTACTGACAGGGTCAGACTTATACTCGAAATTCTCAACCCCACTCACGATTTTGACATCGCCATTCGGAGCAACAATTAGCCATCCCGTCGGTGTCTCCGTGAACTTATAGTCTTCCTTCTTGCCGGCCAAGAGCGAGGTATCGTTGCCAGCGCCACCGTTAATGGTATCATTACCAGTCCCAGGATCGAGGTAATCGTTGCCATCGTCGCCCTCTAGACTGTCATTACCTTCTCCACCATTCAGAGTGTCATTACCAGTCCCAGCGGTGAGAAAATCATTGCCGCCCTCTCCTTTAAGGATGTCATTGTCCTCATGACTATAGAGCGTATCGTTGCCGTCACCACCATAGAGGTAGTCTTTACCCCTAAAACCCTCAAGGAAGTCATCGCCCCCTCGACCAAACAGCGTGTCATTACCTGTATCACCGTCTAGAGAGTCGTTCCCGTCAGCACCATCGAGGTAGTCATCGCCCGAACCGCCCAAGAGTTTGTCATTGCCATCCTCACCACTGAGAACATCTTTACCATCCCCACCATTGAGAACATCGTTGCCCTTTCCACCAAAGAGATAATCATTGCCCTTTCCACCTTCAAGGGTGTCATTGTCCCGGCTACCGTCATAGCTTTGTCCCTGTTTTCCGTTGTCTTCGCCATAGAGAACATCGTCCCCATCTCCACCTCGGAGATAATCGTTATCTCCCTGACCATAGAGAATGTCATTGCCATTTCCACCATCAAGGGTGTCATAACCCGTGTAGCCGTGGATCTCGTCGTCGCCATCCCCACCCTGAAGCACATCATCGCCCGTGAAACCATCGATACGATCGTTGCCACCCCCGCCATATAAAATGTCATTGCCCTCATCGCCATGTAAAATGTCACTGCCGTCATCACCGTACAGGTAATCGTTATCCTCGTTACCAGACAGCCAGTCATTTCCCTCTAGACCAGAAAGTGTGTCTTTGTCCAATCCACCTAGGAGTTTGTCATTGCCCTTATCACCGAACAGGCGATCAATATCTTCATCTCCCTTGAGGAGATCGTCACCATCCCCACCATAGAGATAGTCCCTGCCCCAAGCACCCTCTAACAGGTCATTTCCCCCATCGCCAGACAATTTATCGTTGCCATCGTTACCTTCGAGTCTGTCATTGCCACCCCAACCTTCTCCTGTGTCATTGCCACTCCCCAATACAAGCCAGTCATCTCCACCTAGACCTCGAACATAGTCATCACCATGCTTTGCGTCAAAGAAGTCGTTCCCATCAAAAACGACTTTCCCATTACCAAACAAGTCGATCCGATCATTCAGCCATACGTCATTGGAATTATCCAACGGGTCGCCACCTCCCAATCCGAAGAACTTAAGCGCACTGTTAAACCCACTGGTAAAAAATTTACCAACTGTATTGAAGGTATCGAGTACACCTGATGAAACACTATTAAATCCATTAACCACACCATCAATGGCAACATTTACAGCCTGAGTGACTGCACCCAGAACATCGCCCATTACACCTTCAAACAAATCTTCGACACTTCTCAGAGGAGCGAGTGATAGGGTATATTCTTTACCGCCCAGCTTCCCAGCCTGAATCTTTAATTTCACTTCGGAACCACTAGGTTTACCATCCGAGGTAATCGTAAGATCTGCACCAATATTGCCAAGTACGGGGAGATCGACGCCTATACTACCTGTAACGTTTAGCTTGCCGTCCTTGATGCTGATGTTGGCATTGGCAAGCTCTCGACCGAAAATTTTGGCTGTCCCTCCGATTTTGATATCAGTTGCATCTTTGATATCAATTATTGCGTTCTCGATTGAGAAGGCTCCGAATAAGTCAAGCTTTCCTTCAACTTTCAGCCCATTACTATCAGCATTGATCTTAGCTCCGGCAATTTCCCGCCCCAGAATCTTCACTGAACCCGATCCACTGGCAGTCTTCTTGGCAATATCAACTGAAAAATCGTTAATATCTAGTGCTACGACTCCAAAATTCAAAAGAAACTTTTTGATTTTGGCACTCGTACTTGTAAACTCAACGTTCGCTTTAGCAACGGTCTGGCCAAAAATCACAAGTTGCCCATCACCTTTAAGATATTGTTCAGTAGGACTGACCTTGAGTGCAAAATCCAAAGTCTTATCGTTAGGACCATCCGCACCTGTAAGCTTCAAAAATTCCCAGTCAATTTCATCAATCTTTAAAGTTCCCTCTAAACTTTGGTTGCTTTTATTGTAGGGATTAGCGTTAAGACTTAGAGTAGCTTTTTTTCCCCAAGCCTCTACCTGACCATTGATGCCAAGACCTTGTTTTAATTCTGTCTCAACAATTTTTGTGTTTACTGGGACTAGCTTGAGGAGTGGATCGAGTTCTGTATCTGCATCAGGACCATCGATAGAAACAATATTGACATTCAAGGTTTCCTTCAAAAACGATTCTGCCTTCTTGACAAAATTGACTTGTTCACCCACTTGGTTGATGAGATAAGAGCCAACTGGTCCAGCCCAAAGGTCAACTATATTGATAGCCTTATTCGCGGTTAATTCCACAGCAAATTTCTTTGGAGCGTTGGAACTCACAAAGAAAGCGGACTTGATATCCAAGTTCCCAAACTGCAAATCTCCCACGAATCCAACATTATCAACCCAAGGAGGGGCGTAGGTTCCACCCAGTTGTAATGCTAAATTCCGAATTTCCGAATTAGGTAAGCCAAAGGGGTTTTTCCAAGGAGTAGTGGCAGTGAGTTGAAGCGCACCAGTAATTGATTTTGGATCGAACTCTACCCCACCCGAAAATGTTAATTCAGGTTCGTTATTTTGAGTGGGATCGTAACCGTTAAGAACAAAACTCCCTCCAATGCCGAAACTAGGGGGTGAAGTTCCGTCTGCCGTGACGTTTAATTTAGCACCAGCGAGTTCAAGCGAGAATGGATCGACCTTCAAAAGTGTCAGTTTTTCGGGGCTTAAATTAGCACCAACGCTCACTTTTGAGAGAGGGCCTGTTTCAACCTCGGTTGTAAGCTCTACCTCTTTAATTTTTAGCTGCTCGTTAATGAAGTCTAAGAAATTCGTCTGACCATCATTTTTTGCTGCCTCAAAGTTCACTTTTCCAGTGAATTCGTAGGTAGGAGTGCTCGTATTCAGCTTGGATATTGTTACGCTGGGTTTGCTTATAGGTATTGTGAAATCGCTTGCAATCTTTGCGACGAGGGGAAGGACTCCGAAGGAACCGAAAGGTACGTTCCCGTCATAGGCAACAGTTAGTTTTTTGTTTTCATATTCAGCGGTTAATGGGTTGACCTTTGCTATAAGCTCTTGGAGGACTGTTTTTGCTGCATTAGGTACAGGAATGCTCTTATTGTTCAGGTAAGCCTCTAGCTGGCTCCAGTTATATATTCGAGGATCAGTCGGGTTCAAAGTGGTGCCGGTGGGGGTTGTTGCGGCAGCCGTGGTAAAATTCCAAGCAGTTGCGCCTGTAGTGCCGGCATAATTAT
Organism: Kamptonema animale CS-326; assembly: GCF_028330895.1. Taxonomy (NCBI): domain Bacteria; kingdom Bacillati; phylum Cyanobacteriota; class Cyanophyceae; order Oscillatoriales; family Microcoleaceae; genus Kamptonema; species Kamptonema animale. The sequence continues at coordinate 5,675 of NZ_JAQMUA010000140.1, forward strand.
TACCTGCTAAGTCTTTAATTGCACCAGCAGCAATTTCAACGTAATAATCAGTACCTGCTAGCAAGTCAGCAGTCGGATTAACTGTAACA
>NZ_JAQMUA010000141.1:0-8831 GCF_028330895.1 Kamptonema animale CS-326
TCACTATGGCCTTTGATAGTGCGAAGTTCCTTCCCTGTCTTTACATCCCATAGTTTGATTGTCTTGTCCCCACTACCAGAGGCCAAGGTTTGACCATCGGGGCTGAAACTTACGCTCCAGACCCCATCACTATGCTTTACCAAACGGTTGTGTTCCTTAACATCAAAAACTGAGGTTCCCAAGGCTGCTGTCACCGCTATTTCAGATATATTTTCTTTTTGCATCATCTTGCCAGCCTTAATCGCGGTAATTAAAGCATCAAATTTTTCTTCCCTTGGATGTAATAGCGATAAAGCATATTCTCCCTGAGCTTTAACTACAATAAGTTTAGCTTTTTTATGACTATCTAAAGCAATTTTGGTAGCGATCGCAGCAGCGATCGCCACTAACGTCATCACTCCTAATAACAACCTTAATACCACTAATCGCCGTTTTTCCTGTTTAATGACAGCATCGATCGCATTACGACTAGAGTCAATAAACTTAGTCTGTAATTCTGTTGTAGGCGGTTGCTTTTTAGCTTTACTTGCTTCTTTAAACCAGTCCTCCGCGATCGCAAACTCACTACCTCTTAGCAGCAAATCATTATTCTTATTGTGGTGTTCCCATTCAATCGCCCGACGTAGCCATTTAGTATGACTTTGTATATATTCTCGGTCTGTATCTAACGTTCTTAATAATTGATTAACATGAGCATAAAATTCCCCTTCTTTTTGCCTAAAATCAATCCACTGCACCTTCGCTAACTCTGGGTGTAGTTCAGTTGTATTAATATCCTGATGCAATATCGTAATAAAACGTTTATTGAGTTTAGCTGCATACTCCACCTCATCAGCACAGTAAGGAGAATTAATAGAACGTGGTGACAAAATAAACAGAAAATTATCCGCACTTTCAATTCCCAGATAAATCTCTTTCTGAAAATCTGCTCCTGATGCAATACTTTCTTGGTCAAACCAAGTTGTCTTTCCCCGCATCTGTAACTGATCGTTTAAAGGACGAGCTAAATCAGAATCCGATCTTGAATAGGAAATAAATACATCCAGAGATGCGGCTGGTGGCTGACGCAAACTTTCATTAATAAACTCTTTGTGTAAATTAGTAGGCTGATGTTGAGTCTTCCGTTCTGCTCCCTTCAACCAAACTTCCGCATGGCGCAAATTATATCCCCGCAATAAAATACTCGGATTGCGTTTCTGTTCTTCCCACTTCAGCGCCTTACTCAATAGCATCTTATGCTCTTCGTAATAACTCTCCTCCTCCCTTAAAACATTGAGCAAATCATCCAAATCTTTACGTAAATCTGCCTCAGTCTGATTATCAGTAAAGTCAATAAATTGTAATCCCCTGATCGTTGGTGGAATTTGTGCTATATCTGTTGGTTTAATTAACAAAGGAACAATCCTTTTACTCAGACTCAGAGCATAATCAATTTCTTTTTGACAGTAGTAGGAAGTCAGCGCCTCGGTCGAAATTAAATAGACCACATTATTCGCCTGTTCAATCCCCCGATTTATTGCTTCCTCAAATACTTCTCCAGTTTGAATATCGGTCTTGTTTGTCCAAACAGTTATCCCTTCTCGTAACAATATCTCCCGCACTAGGTGCATCCTATCAATGTCCGCTTCTGAGTATGAAAGAAACACCTGAGTCATTAAATTACTGGCATTCTTGATGCTCTCGCAAATTAACTCACAATGCAGCAATGTAACTTCACAAGGTGCTTGTTCTTCCTTAAACCTCTTTTTTAACCAGAGTTCTGCTGCTTGCCGTTCTTCCCCAGTCAATAAATAGCGAGTTTGTTTCTGTTGCTGTTCCCATGCGATCGCGAGATTTAATAAAACAGTATGTTGTTTTACATATTCCTGATGACGATGAAATATATCTATTAATCCACTCAATCCCTTCTCAAAATCATCAATGCCTTCCTGAAAATAGATCCAATTGATTTTGCTAATCGCAGGGTGCATATTGGAAAAACTAGAATGTAATCCCTTTTCTTGATAGATTTGCCAGTCAGCTTCAGACTTCCCAGGATTACGTTGTTGCCAAGTTTCCTGACTAATTTGCCCAACGTGCAGGAGGGGAATAATTTGTTTTTTTAATTTAATTGCTAGTTCAATTTCTTTGAGACAATAGGGAGAATTAACGGAATGGGGCGAAATTAGAAACAGAAAATTATCAGATTTGGTGATCCCATCATCTATTTGATTTTGATAATCAACCCCCAAGGGAATATCATTGAAATCAAACCAAACATTGAAACCATTACCCTGTAGTCGTTCTTGCAGTTTGGCAGCAAAAGCCTTACTATCGGCCCGACCATAGGAAATAAAGGCTTCGTAAAGTAGGGTGCTTGGGAGTTGAGAATCACTCATAATGAATGTTTAAAATATCTATTAATCAGGGAATCGAAGCTGATGATGGTTTTTACTCGAAAATCAAGCAGCAGTGCGAGGAAGAACCAGAATTGATTTAACTGTAGATCCACCACCAGATTTAGCTATTGAGATTGATATCACTACTAAGCTGGCCCGACAGCATCGATCGCAGCTTCCAGCGCGATCGCAACATGAGTCCAATGAGTCCCCCCTTGACAAAAAGCAATATATGGCTCCCGCAACGGCCCATCGGCAGAAAACTCCGAGGTACTCCCATCAATAAAAGTACCACCAGCCATCACCAACTCACTCTCATATCCCGGCATCGGTGCAGGGATAGGATCTAAATAGGAACCCACCGGAGAATTCTGCTGAATTGCCCTACAAAAAGCCACCAACTTTTCGGCACAACCAAACTCAATCGCCTGAATTACATCTCGCCTTTTTGCCGCAGGCATAGGATTCACCTTATAGCCCAAATTATAAAAAACATAGCTAGTTAAATGATTCCCCTTCATCGCTTCTCCCACTAACTGCGGTGCCAAAAATAAACCTTGAAATAGCAAACGATTTAACTCAAAAGTCGCACCCCCAGCACTACCAATTCCCGGCGCTGTTAACCGACAAGTTGCAGCCTCTACTAAATCGGCTCTACCTGCTACATAGCCCCCAGCAGGCACAATCGTACCGCCGGGATTTTTAATCAGCGAACCCGCAATCAAATCAGCACCTACCGCTGGGGGTTCGCACTCATCCACAAATTCTCCGTAACAATTATCTACAAAGCAAATTGTGTTAGAATTCTGATGCTTGACTATTTGAACGATTTTTTCAATATCAGAAATTGATAAACTCGGTCGCCAAGAATAGCCGCAAGAACGTTGGATAAAAACGAGGCGAGTTTTGTCTGTAACAGCAGATTTTAAAGCCTGCCAGTCCACGCTTCCATCCTTACTCAGAGGCAACTCGCGGTAACTAATGCCAAATTCAATTAAAGAACCTTGACCTTGACCCCGCAGACCAATAACTTCTTCCAAAGTATCGTAGGGAGCACCTGCTACTGCCAGCATTTCGTCTCCAGGACGGAGAGTGCCAAACAAAGCGCAAGCGATCGCATGAGTTCCCGAAACAAACTGGACTCGCACCGCAGCGGCCTCGGCCCCCACGATTTCAGCAAATACCCGATCGAAAGTCTCACGCCCCAAATCGTCATGACCGTAGCCTGTTACTCCTGCAAAATGGTGGACACCTACGCGATGGTGGCGAAAGGCATCAAGAACTCGTTTGAGATTTTGCTTGACTGTCGCGCCAATTCCAGAAAAAATCTGAAAGAGTGCCTGCTCTGCTTCTTGTAGCCGTTCAGTGCTATTCATCCTCACCTCGCTCACTATCTGAGTGCGCGGTGTTTATTATGGCGCAGATGCGGCCCTTTAGTTAGTAAACCTTTTATCTTCATGACGATCGCAACTTCAACAAAACTTAGCCCTGATTGGACAATCATAGGCTTTATGGCATTTCTCCATATTGGAGCCTTGTTTGCTCTCCTGCCTAGTAACTTTAGCTGGCCAGCCATCGCCCTAGCCCTATTTATGCACTGGGTAACAGGCGGTTTAGGCGTTACCTTGGCATTTCACCGTTTAGTAACGCACCGCAGCTTCCAGACCCCAAAATGGCTGGAATACTTCCTGGTTTTTTGTGGAACCCTCTCTTGCCAAGGCGGCCCGATTGAATGGGTAGGAATGCACAGGTTGCACCACCAACACTCCGATACTGAACCAGATCCCCACGATTCCAATCAAGGTTTTTGGTGGAGTCACATGGGTTGGATGCTCTACAAGCTGCCGATCAGAGATCAAATCCCCCGTTACACCAAAGATATTGCTGACGACCCAGTTTATAAATTTTTCCAAAGCTACTTTATACCCATCCAAGTTGCCTTTGGCATCTTGCTCTACTTCTTAGGCGGTTGGCCTTTCGTAGTTTGGGGCGTTTTTGCACGCATAGTCATCGTGTTTCACTGCACTTGGCTGGTCAATAGCGCTACCCACAAATTCGGCTACCGCACCTATGATGCAGGCGATCGCTCCACTAACTGTTGGTGGGTAGCAGTCCTCACCTACGGTGAAGGTTGGCACAACAACCACCACGCCTTTCAATACTCCGCTCGTCACGGTTTGAAATGGTGGGAAATCGATCTGACTTGGATGACAATTAAATTTTTGCAAACACTTGGTTTAGCCACCAAAGTAAAACTCGCAGAAGCAGAAAATTAGCGATCGGTAATAGGTAATAGGTAATTGGTAACGGATCGAAATCTATTGCTGATTGCCTGAACCGAACTCATTGCCGAGAGTCTGCGCTCAAAAAAAACAACTCATTTACTTCTCAAAACTTTCTATCCAGATCGAGCATGACAATTGCCACCGAACCCAAACTAGAACTCAATTGGACGCACATTATTAGTTTGGCAGTAGTTCACATTGGAGCCCTGTGCGCCCTCTTCCCAAGTAATTTTAACTGGGCCGCCGTTAGTTTAGCCATTATTCTCCACTGGGTAACAGGCGGTTTAGGCATCACTTTAGGATGGCATCGCCTAGTTAGCCACCGTAGTTTTCAGACACCAAAATGGGTAGAATATTTTCTAGTTTTTTGCGGTGTCCTTTCCGGTCAAGGAGGAGTAATTCACTGGGTGGGATTGCACCGAGTCCACCACCAACACTCCGATCAAGGAGCTCTAGATCCCCACGATTCTCGGCGGGGCTTTTGGTGGAGTCATATCGGTTGGATGTTTTATCATTGTCCGGCTCTTGACACTATCGAACGCTGCACAAAAGACATTGCTGACGACCCAGTGTATAAGTTTTTCCAAAATTATTTTCTCCCCATTCAGATTGCTTTTGGTCTTTTACTGTTGTTAATTGGGGGTTTACCTTTTGTCGTTTGGGCAATCTTTGTTCGCCTAGCATTAGTATATCACTGTACTTGGTTTGTTAACAGCGCTACTCATAAATTTGGCTATCGCACTTACGAGACAACTGACAGTTCTACTAACTGCTGGTGGGTAGCTTTAGTTACCTACGGTGAAGGCTGGCATAACAATCACCACGCATTTCAATACTCGGCTCGTCACGGTTTAAAATGGTGGGAAATAGACCTAACTTGGATGACAATTCAATTTTTGCAAGCACTTGGTTTAGCAACTAAGGTGAAACTGGTGCAAAAGTAATATTGGTAATGGCTAATGGCTAATGGCTAATGGCTAATGGCTAATTGCTAATTGCTAATTGCTAATTGCTAATTGCTAATCCGTCTTACCTACTTACCTAACTGATAGGTTAATAGGTAAAATTTATATCTAGGATAGCTGAAACCTTGAGTAGGTAACGATTTGCCGCCCAAGCTGTGAGTCGTGGCTGTGGTTGATTGAGACGCTGGCTGCGATCGCACAGCATTAGAAGGTATTGACATCTACACCCAGCTAGAAACACAAAAGCCATGCTCGACCTGTAAAATACTGATTGTTACCAGCAATCAGGTTGAGGATGGCTATACGAACAAAATAGAACTATTATTACAACCGATGGGAGGACGATAGTCGCCCACCCAAAATTTATACTGCTGTCGGTTACAAGTTAAAAGTTATTGCTAAAAGGAGTTTAGATCGACTGACCCCAATCTTTAAATCGTAAGAATTCAGGTCAGGTGTGCGATCGCCTCAATGTAAATGACCTGCAAATCCCAGCCTAGAGACAGTCAACAACAGTCATAGCACTTACACAAACAAAAATAGCAAAAAATTAAAGCTACCCATTGCTTCGTTTCACTCGCAATGACAGAATTACCTAAATAATGCCTCAGCCCTAACTTAACCGAATTCACAACAGTATGGCACAAGAGCGAAATTTAACAGTTGTAATCACAGGCGCATCATCAGGAGTCGGTTTGTACGCTGCTTCAGCCTTTGCCAAAAGGAAGGAATGGCACGTAGTCATGGCCTGTCGTGATTTATCCAAGGCAAAAAAAGCAGCCGAAGCGCTGGGAATGCCCACCGATAGCTACACGCTAATGCACATCGATCTAGGCAGTTTATATAGCGTCAGGGAGTTTGTGAACAACTTCCGGGCAAGTCGTAGATCGCTGGATGCTCTGGTGTGTAACGCTGCCATTTATATGCCTTTATTAAAGGAACCCTTACGAAGTCCAGACGGATTTGAATTGAGTATGGCCACAAATCACCTTGGTCATTTCCTCCTCTGTAACCTGATGTTAGAGGATATGAAGAGATCCAGCTTTCGCGATCGGCGGTTGGTAATTTTGGGAACTGTCACCCATAACCCAGACGAATTGGGCGGGAAGATTCCACCGCGACCAGATTTGGGCAATCTTGAAGGTTTTGAAAAGGGTTTTAAAGCACCAATCTCGATGATTGATGGTAAGAAATTTGAACCTGTCAAAGCCTATAAAGATAGTAAAGTTTGCAACGTGCTGACGATGCGAGAACTGCATCGCCGCTATCACGAATCTACGGGAATTACTTTCACTTCTCTTTATCCCGGCTGTGTTGCGGAAACACCTCTATTCCGCAATCACTATCCTTTGTTTCAGAAAATTTTCCCATTATTCCAGAAGTATATTACTGGTGGTTTCGTGTCGGAAGAATTATCTGGCGAGCGCGTAGCGGCGGTGGTTGCCGATCCTGAATATCGTCAGTCTGGTGCTTATTGGAGTTGGGGAAATAGACAGAAGAAAGATGGTCAATCTTTTGTACAAACAGTTTCTCCCCAAGCAAGAGATGATGAGAAAGCTGAGCGGATGTGGGATCTGAGCGCTAAATTGGTTGGAATTGCGTAAATAGCAAAGGAAGGGATTAAATCGGAGGGAATCGGCATTTTAGCTTATTCCCCTGAAAATAAAGAAGGAAGAAAGATCGAAGGAAATGACAATAGCTATTGATGTCAATTTAAGCCGAAATCCGTAAGTGGTTTTAGCGCCTAGCAGACTAAGGTTTTGACCTTAAGTTTCTAAGGTAATTAATTGGGCAATTTCATCTGTCTGAAATCCTAAAGCCATTGGTCTTTGCGCTTCAGGAATTATTTGCACGTCATAGAGTTCTGTGACTATGCCTTCAAATCGCAGCCAGTGAACGATCGCGCCTGTATTCATATCAATTACCATGATACCACAGCGCGGCTCTGCATCTTTGGTCTTGAGTAAACTATCTAGTTCTAAACCGCCAAATGTCTTGTCATCTCCTCTGGGTTTGGAAAGTCCAACAATTGCCCAATTTTGCCAAAAGGCTAAGCCTCGTAGATAACCCGGACAAAATGCGATCGCACTAAATTTCCCTGTGTCTAAATCCACATATCCCAATTCTCCTTTCCCCGAATTTAACAGCCATAATTTATCTTGATACCATCGGGGCGAGTGCGGCATTGACAAGCCTGTGACGATCAGATCGTTAGATAGGATATCAATAACTATACCGCCATTTTTTCTGCGATCGCGCCACCCATCTACAACATCCGACTGACTCACGGCTGTGGCATATTTTGCTTCTCCTTCTACCATTGCTAAACCGTTGAGGTGACAGCGATCTTCGTTGATATATTGGGAGATAAAAGGTGGTTTCCAGAGAGGTTTACAACTATGGCGATCGCTCACTGTGGCGATACAATTGAACAATGTGCTAATAAAAATAATTTGGTTATCTTTATCTACAGCAATATCGTGAATGTCGATATCTCCTGTAGTATAGCCGATTCTGGGAATATATAGGCGATCGTAACCTTGATATTGCGCTCCCGCAGCTAACACATTTTCTAATTGCCAAAGTTGATATTTTGAACTGAGATAGATGCGATTGCGAGTGCAATAAAGCCCCATTGCGCGATCGAAGATTCGCCAATATCCAGAAATAGTATTAGTTTCGGGATTGCTACCAATTAACATTAATCTGCTAGTTTGATAGGTGGTGCAAGCGAGGCTGATTTGTTGTTGGGTTAACCAAGATGGTAAATCGCGATCGCCAAAAATCTCATGTTCTTGGGTAGTATTTAAAATTGCTTGATCGTTGTTCATAGAATCTGAAGACATATTTAATTTATCCTTAATGTAAAATTGTAACTTGTCTGGTGGGCGATCGTCTCAGTTATGTTCAATTAGGGCAATTGGTTTCTAACCAACTGGATAAATCAGCTATACTAGAAAAGTCGAAAATAGCCTCAGCTAAAGCCGATAACTGCTCTGAGGATAGGGTTGATAAACGAGCTTCAATTTCTTGATTAAGCTCACCTAATTTTCGTTGTAATTGGCGTTTAATCAGATTTATCTGACCAATTTCGATGCCCCTTTGCTCACCAATTTCGATGCCCCTTTGCTCACCAATTTCTATGCCCCTTTGCTCACCAATTTCTATGCCCTCAGCCAACCCCTCAGCCAACCCCTCAGCCA
>NZ_JAQMUA010000142.1:0-11761 GCF_028330895.1 Kamptonema animale CS-326
TATCGGGCTGTCCATAAATCTAGCCACGATCCCGTTATCCTGAAAATTCTCAAGGAAGATTATCCTAGTCCCTCAGAATTAACTCGATATAAACAAGAATACGAAATTACCCGCTCCCTCCAAAAAATTGATGGCGTAATCAAAGTCTATGACTTATTTCCCTACAAAAATACGCTGACTATGGTTGTGGAGGATTTTGGGGGAGAATCACTCGATATTTTGACACAATCCCAAACATTCTCGCTTTCAGAATTTCTCTCCATTGCCATCCAGATTGTACCCGCACTTGGCGAGATTCATGCTGCCAATATTATCCATAAAGATATTAACCCTTCTAATATTGTTTACAATCCCCAAACCGGACAAGTTAAAATTATTGACTTTGGCATTTCCACAAAATTCACCCGCGAAAATCCAACCATTAAAAGCCCCCATCTTTTAGAAGGGACTCTGGCTTATATGTCGCCAGAGCAAACTGGTAGAATGAATCGAGTCCTCGATCGCAGCACAGATTTTTACTCTCTCGGCGCAACTTTTTATCAGTTACTCACCCAAAGACTTCCGTTTGAAACAGACGATCCATTGGAATTAGTTCACTGTCATATTGCCAAACAACCAAAAGAAATTAAAAGTGAAGAAATCCCCCAGGTAATTTCAGATATTGTGATGAAATTGATGGCAAAAAATTCAGAAGATCGCTATCAAAGTGTCTTGGGACTGAAAGCAGATTTAGAAGAATGTTTGCATCAATTACAGCAAAACGGAAAGATTTTAGATTTCCCTCTTGCTCGTTATGATATTTTCGATCGCTTCGCAATTCCGCAAAAACTTTACGGACGAGAAGCGGAAATAGAAACGCTACTTTCAACCTTTCAAAGAATCGCTGAAGAAACCGATCGAAAGTCAACTGAAATGGTGCTAGTAGGTGGTTATGCTGGTATTGGTAAATCAGTGCTGGTACAAGAACTCTACAAACCAATTACTAAGCAACGCGGTTACTTTCTTTCCGGTAAATTCGATCAGTTTCAGCGAAATATTCCCTATTCTGCGATCGCATCTGCATTTAAGTCTTTAGTTCAACAACTGCTGACTGAAAACGATGCTCAATTAGCTCAGTGGCGAGAAAAACTCCTAGCTGCTTTTGGAGTTAACGGACAGGTCATCATTGATGTCATCCCCGAAATCGAACAAATTGTCGGTTCTCAGCCTCCTGTCCAGCTTCTAGAACCCACAGAAACCCGAAATCGATTCAATACAGTCTTCCTAAATTTCCTGCAAGTTTTTTGTCAAAAAGCACACCCTTTAGTTATCTTCCTTGACGATTTGCAATGGGCTGATTCTGCAACGCTCAAGTTGCTAGAAGCGATAATGAGCGATCGCGATTTGGGCTATCTAATGTGCATCGGTGCTTATCGCGATCGCGAAGTCGATCTCGATCACCCCTTAATAAAAATGCGCGAGCGCTTACCAGAACAAGGCGCGATCGTCAACACAATTATCCTCACTCCTTTGCAACTTGAAGAAATAGTACAACTGATTTCAGATGCGCTTCACCAGGATCGAGAAAACGTTAAACCACTAGCAGAATTGGTCGCTCAAAAAACCTCTGGAAATCCATTTTTTATTAATGAATTTCTCAAAACTCTTTATCAAGAAAATTTAGTAAAGTTCGATCGCGCTGCGAAATCTTGGCAGTGGGATATCGCTCAAATTGAAGCTTTGGGTATCACAGACAATGTAGTTGACTTGATGCTCGAAAAACTGAGGAAACTGTCAAAAGCAACTCAACAAGCATTGTATTTAGCTGCTTGCATTGGCAATCGCTTCGATCTCACAACTCTCTGCAAAATTTGTCAAGAATCCGCTGAAAAAACTTGTCAGGATCTCTTACCAGCAATTCAGTTAGGTTTAATTCAGCCTACCTCAGCTCTAGAAACTACATCTTCAGAAACACCGAGCGAATCTGCGTTAATCATCGAGGAATATAAGTTTCAACACGACCGCGTACAACAGGCAGCTTATGCTTTGATTGATGACGATCGCAAGCAGTCCGTACATCTTCAGATTGGCAGGTTATTGCTGAGAGAACTTGGTAAAGCAGAGTTGGGAGAAAAACTCTTTACTTTAGTCGATCATCTCAATAAAGGTCGAGGGTTACTAGAAAGCGATAGCGAAAAAATTGAACTAGCAGAATTAAATTTACGCGCGGCGAAAAAAGCCAAAGAAGCAACTGCTTACACCGCATCCAGAGACTATCTAATTCTTGCCAAAGATGTGTTTCCGGGAGATATTTGGCAAGAGAGTTACGCGATGGCGCTCGACCTTTACAAAGAATTTGCAGAAATCGAGTATCTCAATGGAAATTTTGACCAATCTCAGGATTTGATTGAACAGTCAATCCACCATGCAAAATCGGCAGTCGATCGAGCTAAATTTTACTATTTGCGGATTAATCAATACACCCTATTAGCCCGATATATTGAGTCACTTGAAGAGGGTAAATCTGCCCTCAATTCTTTAGAAATCACTCTGCCTGCGGACAATTTTCAAGCTGCGTTTGAGGATGAACTTAAGGAATATATAGAAAATTTAGGAAGCCGGAAAATTAGTTCTTTGTATGACAGTCCGGAAATGAAAATTTCCGAGAAAAAGGCTGCTTTAAAAATCCTTTCTCGCCTTGTCTCAGTTGCTATGGCTATAAATCCAGAATTGATAAATATTATCGCAGTCAAAGCTGTCAATTTAAATCTCAAATATGGTCATACTAAAGTATCGGCAATGATCTATGGCTTCATGGCATTTACTATGGGTCATGTCTTGCATGATTACCGATCGGGCTATGAATATACTTCTCTGGGAATGAAGTTGGCTGATAAGTATAAAGATTTAGCTTCCAAAGTGCTTATAGCGCAAATTCGTGCTAATTTTATTTCTCCTTGGTTGATGCACATCAAACTTTCTGAAAGTATCAATGCTGAAGGAATTGATGCTGGACTGCAAGCGGGTGATTTACAATTTACTGGATATTCTTATACCTACAACTTATACAACCTCATTTATCAAGGCAGAAATTTAGAATCCCTTTTAAAGGAAGCATCTCAAAATTTAGAATTTGCTCGAAAAACTCAAAATAGCTGGGCAAAAAATAGTATTTTAGCAGCTAAACTTCTCATTAAAAACCTGGTTGGTTTGACTCAGGATAAATTTTGTTTTGCAACAGAAGAAATAGATGAAGCTAATTTTTTGACAACTTGTCAAACTGAGCAAACCCTTGCTGCCGTTTGTTTCTACCAAATTTTTAAGACTCATATTCTCTATCTCTACGGTCAGCCACCAGAGTTATCTTATCTGGAAGAAACAGAGAAGTTAACAGCTTTTATTCCCGGCACTATTTCCACTGCCAAGCTTAATTTTTATTACTCATTAACTCTCGTTGCTCTCTATCCCCAATCTTCCGAAACAGAGAAGGAGAAATACTGGCAGAAACTAGAAGCAAATCAACAACGCCTGAAGGCATGGGCAGATCAATGTCCCGAAAATTTCCAACATCAATATCTTTTAGTCGCCGCAGAAATGACTAGAATATCGGGTAAGTGGTATGAAGCGATCGATTTATACGATCGAGCGATTAAATTGGCTAAAGAAAATGAGTTTATCCACGAAGAAGCACTCGCCAACGAACTAGCATCAAAGTTTTGGTTTGCCCAAGAAAAACCAGAGTTCGCCCAAATTCATTTAAAAAAAGCACGCCAAGGTTATCAAATCTGGGGAGCAAAACGCAAAGTAGAAGATTTAGATGAAAAATATATTCAGTGGCTTAGTTCAAGCCGAACCGATACTAAAAATACCAAGAATCGGATTATCACAACTGGTGGAACATCAGGTGAAGAACTGGATTTTGCAGCAGTAATGAAAGCGTCCCAAGCTATCTCCGGTGAAATCGTTCTAGAACAATTATTAAACCAGGTGATGAAAACTGCGATCGAAAATGCAGGCGCACAAAAAGGTTTTCTGATTCTGGATAAAGGCGGGAATTGGGCGATCGAAGTGGAAGCAGCATTAGAGTCCGATCGCATTACTATTTTACAATCAATTCCCATAGATTCTGTAGATCCTTCCACTGATATTCCCCTCCTATCAATCGCCATCGTTAACTACGTCGCTCGCAGCCAGGAATTTGTAGTATTAAATAATGCCACCGAAGAAGGACAATTTACCCGCGACGCTTACATTATCGCCGCTCAACCTAAATCGATTCTCTGCACTCCCTTATTAGATCGAGGCAAACTAGCTGGCATTCTCTACTTAGAAAATAATCTCGCGATCGGCGCATTTACCCCGCAGCGAGTCGAAACTTTAAAAATCATTGCCGCTCAAGCCGCTATCTCAATTGAAAACGCTCAACTCTACGAACAGTTAGAAGATTACAATCTAACTTTGGAGCAAAAAGTAGAAGAACGTACCAAAGAACTGTCGCACACGCTGGAAATTCTCAAAGCAACTCGAGCTGAATTGGTAATCGAAAATGCTCTGCTACGGAGTGCGGAAGAATCGCCGAGTTACGATTACCAAGTAGGCGGAAGTTTGCCCATAGATGCGCCTACTTATGTAGTGAGATCGGCAGACCGACACTTATACAAAGCTTTAAGACTTGGGCAGCTTTGTTATATCCTCAATACCCGACAGATGGGTAAATCCAGCTTGCGCGTTCAAATTATGAAAAAGCTGCAAGCAGAAGGCTTTGCTTGTACCGCGATCGATATTTCTGTAATTAGCAATTCCCAGATAACTTTAGAGCAATGGTACGCAGGCTTTGCCTACCTCTTAGTTAGTGGTTTAAATCTCTTAGATAAAGTCAATATTCGCACTTGGTGGCGCGAACGGGAATTATTATCGCCCGTGCAGCGTTTATCAGAATTTATCAATGAAGTATTGTTAACCGCTATTTCTGAAAAAATTATTATTTTCATAGATGAGATTGATAGCGTACTCGATCTTCAGTTTGACAGCAGTACATTTTTTGCCATCATCCGCACTTGCTATAACAAACGGGCTGACAGTTCCGACTATCAGCGTTTGAATTTTGTCCTGTTAGGCGTAGCTACTCCTTCCCAATTAATTCAAGATAGAAACCGCACTCCTTTTAATGTCGGTCAAGCGATTCAACTTAAGGGTTTTCAAGTGCATGAAGCTCAACCTTTACTGCAAGGATTGACTAAACGAGTGACCAATCCGCAAACGCTACTTAAAGAAGTAATAGCCTGGACGAGAGGACAGCCTTTTCTCACCCAAAAGGTATGCAAGCTGATTTGCAGTTCTGAGTCTCTTATTCCTACTAATGATGAAGCAGCTTATGTGGAAGAGTTGGTGCGATCGCAAATTATCGAAAATTGGGAATCGCGAGACCAACCAGAACATTTGCGGACGATACGCGATCGGATTTTGCAGGATAAACAGCGTGCTGTAGAACTATTAAAACTTTACCAACAAATTTTACATCAAGGACAGATTGTAGCGGTTGATAATTCAGCAGAAACGGAATTGGTCATGTCGGGGTTAGTAGTCAAGCAAGGGGATTATCTCCAAGTCAATAACCGCATTTATGAATTGGTATTTGACGATCGTTGGGTAGAAAAATACATTTGACTTGACCGATCGTCCACTACCACCAGTCGAGCAAATTTTGGGCTTTCTGGTTTGGATGGTGCAGAATGGATGATGCAGGTGATCGCTATGACAGCTTGGTGTGATCCCTCTTTTGTCACTACAGGGCCCAGAAATAGCGAAGCTGACACCAGCCGCAAAGTAGCAGTTAAAACCCTTGCCAGACAAGGGTTTGAGCGTTCATCTCCTTTTTCACTCAAGAAGCCACCGGGTCAATCAACAATCGCTCATCCAAATCCAATCGAAAAGTCCCATAAGGATTAATATGCCCCCAAGTCAACGGTGTTAGCGCCCGCAAATCATCCAGGTGCATCAACTTCAACCAATCCTTCTCCGACAAAATCCGCTGCATCATCAACGTATTGATATACACCAAACAGATTTGCAATAAATGCAACGACAACACTGCTATCTCTTGGTCTTCTAATCGATTCGTAGCAATTTCACTATTCTTACCATAAAAAATAAAACTATTCGCACTATTCCATTGTTCCACCACATTCAGCCCTGAATGAATTTCTTGACGCAACTCCTCCTTACCGAGATATTCACACAGAAAAATCGTCTTCACCGCCTTACCCAACTCAGCCAAAGCTTGATAAGTAGGATGTACTAAATTAGAACGAGTAAATCGTTTTAAAATTACCTCAGTCTCTGCCGTACCCAATCTCAAAGCCGTAGCATATTTAATCATCTGGTCATACTGATTCCGAATCAACTCCCAATTAATCGGTCTTGTCAGCACAGGCTGTAAATTAGGATAAGCATTACTTTGACCAGCAACAACCCGATACAACTTCTGTTTGTGAATTCTTTTCAACCGAGGCAATAACTGAAAACCCAACAGATGACAGAAAGCAAAAGCCACCTCACTTTGACCGTGAGTATCAACATAATTCTTTTCCACCTTCATATCCGTAGAGTGGCGCAGTAAACCCTCAATCATCGCCGCCACCTCAGAAGAAGAACAAGTTTTCAACTGAGAATAAATACAAACAGACTTCTTCTCAACGTGCCAGTAAATCATCACCCCACGTCCACCATAGCGGATATGCCACTCAGTCATCAAATTCTGATCCCAAGAACCAAACTTTTTAGAATCAGAAGCACAAGCAGTCGTTCCTTCACCCCAGATATGTGGCAATCTCACCTGAAAAATCGCATTAACTACCGTTTTTGCAACACCCGCTCAAACCACCCCAAAACCGACTTAATCTCACCAAAAACTGTTGCAAAACTTATCTCAAAATCTGTGTCTCAAAAACGTAGAATAATAATTAGTTATGCCACAGACTGGAACACTTCGCGCCCCTTGGAGGCACGAGTCTATGCTCGTCGGCTACGCACGGATTTCAACCCTAGAGCAAAACCTTGACCTACAGCGAGATGCTCTGCTCTCCGCCGGCTGTGAAAAAGTGTTCACAGACATAGCCAGCGGGATACAAGATAACAGAGAAGGACTCAAAGAAACTTTGGGTCTTCCGTACTTACTGTGCTAAAATACTAGGTGAATGCCAAAAAAGTAAAGCTCTAACTTGAAAGTTTTTAAAGTTTTTAAATCCAAATCCACAACGTTTTAATAACTTTAATTTGTTGTTAATTCCTTCGACTATTCCGTTGGTTGTTATGAGCTCAAAATAACCTACTATCTCCGAGAGCCACCGCTTAATTGTTTTCACACTTTTCTTGTAGTATGATTCCGCTTTTTTTAACCAATCAATTAGTCCTAAAGTCCCTGAAGCCACGTTATAATTGTTTTCAAATAAGAGGTGAAACTCTTCTTTTAATGAGTGCATAATTCCTACTAATGCTGAAGCTTCTTTAACTTGCTTTAATTTTTCTTTTTGCTGAGTAGACAACTGGTTTTCTGCTTTCAATAATGTATATTTACTGCCTTTTAAACCATCAAATAATTTAGCTCTTTCTTTCAGATTTAGAGACCCTGCTGTTTGTTTTTGGGAAATTCTAGCCTGATTCAACTCCTCATGAATCAATTTTGTGACATGAAATCTGTCTACTGTCACATCAGCATTTGGACAAATTTTTTTTACTAATGATTTATAGTTTCCCGTCATATCCATACTTACTTCTTCTATCTGAGATAATACTTTTTCTCCCCAAGTTAGCATTACTTTCTCAATCTCACACTGTTTTCGCTCTGAAACTAGCCCAATTAATTTATGACTTTCTAAGTCTACTAAAACCACAATAAACTTTCCTTGGCCTTTGACTAAACTAATTTCATCTATCCCTAATCTTCGCAAATTTTGCACATCAACAGGCAAAAAAGATTCAGCAACAAACATGACCATTGACTCAACTCTCTCTGCTGTTAATCCGTTGTTATGAGCGACATTCTTCAGATCGCTATGAATAACTTGTTGAGTAATAGCTGCTGCATATCTATGAGTAAAACTTTTCTTCTCTGGCACAAAATCCAACATCTCACTAAAAGGTTTTTGGCAATTTCTACATTTAAATCTGCGTCGATTAACAGACAAAACTACTTCTCTATTACCCAGGGGTAAATCTTTTACTAAATGTCGTTGATTTTGATGAATTCGATGACTTCTTTGACCACAACGGGGGCAAAGTGCTGTTTTCTTATCCGATTTCACGAAGAAAATTAATGTATCTTCTGTTTGTTGACTATTTTCTACTAAAACTCCCGGTAAATTTAGCAATTTGGTCATCAACCTATTCATAATACACTAGCTTTTTTGACAGGTTCTTAATATTTTAGCACAGTAAGTACGGAAGACCCAATCAAGCTAGCCACCCATCTCCCAGCGGGCAAAGATGGTCGCCGAGTCACAGCCCGTTCTAAAGGCAAAGTGGAAAGACCGTTTCGGACAGTCAAAGAAGCCCATGAAACCTTGTATCACTTTCACGAACCGGAAAACGAAGTTGAGGCTAACTTGTGGTTGCACAAATATTTACTGCATTACAATGACAAACCTCATCGCACCCAATCGCACTCGCGGATGGAAGATTGGCGACTATTTCTGCCCCCAAGTGGCATTAGTCAAATGTGCAGTTGGGAACGATTTTGTACTTTTGCCCGCGAACCTCAGCGCCGAAAAGTAGATGCTTCTGCCAGAGTATCAGTTGAGGGCATAGCTTATCAAGTAGAGCCGGATTTAGCTGGGGAAACAGTAGTGTTGTGGTGGGGTTTATTTGACAATGAACTGTATGTAGAAAAAGAACAGCAAAGGTATGGGCCTTTTTACCCAATTGATGGCCCAATTCCTTTACATCGATATCGGAAATTTAAGAAAACTAAAACCGAAGAACGTGCCGACAAAATTGCCACATTAGCGAAAGAATTGGGATTGCCACGAGCCGCCTTGGAACAGAATGCTGATTTGTTATTTTTGATAAATAAGTACCCAATTATAGAGCCAGTTATTACACCTTTTAATGACCTCGACCCCTTCCAAGAATTTACATATGCTGACGCATTGTTGGCGAAACGGGCAATTGCGGATTACCTGGGAAAAGCGCTGGCGAAATTATCGACCCAAGAACGGGACTTTATTAATGATTTGTTGAGGGAGACTTTAAATAAAAAAGCAGTTATGGAGGGTGTAAAACAGTATTTTAAATAAGATTTCTTAGAGAGGGTAATAAAAATGCTTACTGAAGTGATGTCAAATTTTGGATTAGTCAAGGAATTTCGTCAAGCTGGTTACTATGAGACTGAACACCACAAACAAATCTTTAAAGATATCAAAGCTGCGATTTATTCAGGGCATCTCATTGCCTTGTCAGGGATTGTTGGGTGTGGCAAGACTACCACAATTAGGCGTTTATTTAATGTTTTGGAGCAAGAAGGAAAGATTTACGTATCCAAGTCTTTGTCTGTGGATAAGTGTCGGGCTACATTACCAACACTAATTGCTGCTTTATTCTACGATTTATCAAGAGATAAAGAAATCAAAATTCCCTCAATTGGTGAAAAACGGGAACGAGAATTGCGGGATTTGATTAGGAAGGGTAAAAAGCCTGTAGTGCTGTTTGTCGATGAGGCTCATGACTTACATTATAATACCTTAACTGGGCTTAAACGCTTGATTGAAGTGGTTGAAGATGGTGGTGGGATTTTGTCGGTGGTGCTGGCGGGTCATCCGAAACTGAAGAATAATTTATGCCGTCCAACTATGGAAGAGATTGGGTATCGAGCTACTATTTTTTCTTTGGAGGGTATTGTGGGGTCTCAGCGAGAGTATATTGAATGGTTGTTGTCTAAATGTATTCAAGAAAATACTAAGATTACTGATGTAATAGAGGCCTCAGCTATCGACTTACTGGCGACACGATTGAGGACACCACTACAAATTGAACAGCATTTGACGCTGGCTTTTGAATCGGCATATCTCTTGGGGGAAAAGCCTGTAAGTTTGGCAATTGTTGAATCAATTTTATCTAAGCAAATTGATGATTTGGAACCGACTTTGACAAGGCATGGTTACGATGTCAGCAGTTTGGCTGAACAGTTTAATGCTAAACCTGCTGAGATTAAGTTATGGTTTCGGGGACAATTAGACCCTGTGCGTGTGCGTGAATTACACGCACAAATGGTAGCTGCGGGACTGCCACTTTGAGCGTAATGCAGCTTGGTTGTGAGTCAAGTAAGGCTTTGTTGATGGCTGAATTGCTTGCCAGGGTGGGGTTTGAGTTTGGCTGAGTTTGATTGTTTGAGGTCTGGGAGGATAGTTGTATTTAATCTGGTCTCGTTTACATGATTGTGGTCTGGTCGCATTTAATGTGGTCTGGGTGGCGTTTAATTTGGTCTGAAGTTTTGATTCAGTTTCATTTAATGTGGTCTCGAAAAAATCCTGATTGCGGTCTTGAGTGATTATGATTGCGGTCTCCTACATCTAGTTTACCAGAGCGATCGCCATTCCCACTCGCGCTGATATCATCAAAATATATTATTCGGATGAACCGGAAACGATATCACTAATACTTTACACCTTTTATTGTCTAAAGGTCTAATAGGTTTAACTGTTTACGCAACTGCTCAACATTCTTGATTTGGCTCCAGTCCACATCAGCCTGTTGTAACAGAGAAATCGCCACACCCATCAAATGCTGAGGGTACACTCGTTCTGCTGGTGGCACAGCTTGGGCGTTGTTGTCCCTAACAAGTCTGGCTGTATCTGCTAACCATTCCTGCTGGTTGCGAGTAATTTTGAAATTGACCGCTACCAGTTTCTCCTTGGAATTAGCCAGAGTCGCAGCTTCAACCGGAGGGTCTTGAGTGGGTGCCCTATCAGCTTCCATATCTACTGGTGCTGGTGACTGCTTAATTCCCGAAAACTGGCTCAGCTTTCCAATCCCCCCCATCTTACTCTTAGGTTTGTTCACGACAACCTCCACAATTTTTTGCATTCTTTAGCTAAAAACCGATAAGATGAAGCACCGGAGGACTTGGCAGCATAGGCGGTGACAGGCTTTTGCTGAGCAATGGATTCTGCCACAGCAATGTTGTCAGGAATCACCGTATGTAGCAGCCGATAGTCCAGTTCCACAGAAGCCTCAACCAGCAAACTGTCAGCTTCCTGAGTTAACAGCAAGCGCGACTTATAGCGAGTCCGTAACACCTCAATTGGCACTCCTGTTTGCTCCCCTCGAATTAATTCCACCGCTTCCGACAACCCCTTGAGGGCAGCCGGTTCGCACAGAGTCGGAATCAACACGCGATCGCACGCCAACAGAGCCTGTACCGAAACAGAGGAAAGCCCCGGCGAACAGTCCATCAGGCACACATCAAACCCCTTCAGCTTAGAGAGGGCTGGGGTGAATAAATCATGAGGTGACTGCAACTGGAACAGTCCCAAATCCCCCGGAATCAGCCACAGATTTTTTACCTCTGTATTTAATGGCTCTACGTTATCTCCCTGAAGCCAATCTAAAGCTGTCGGCTGCTGACCGTCTTGACCTAACCCAAAACTAAGTGTAGCGAACTGCAAAAAGCAGAGGTCAAAACTGCAAAAAGGGGATTTTTGAAACCACATTAACTGCCAAAAGTGGGTGTCTCAAAACCACATTCAGTGCAGAAGAAACCACATTACGTGCAAATAAACTGCAAACA